>NZ_JCACKG010000124.1:0-219253 GCF_059505265.1 Myxacorys chilensis
ATCGCCTTTTAGCTTATTCAGCCCAACTTCACATAATTATCAACACAACCTAGTATTTATCTTTTCTCTCAGCACCATCCCTCCTGATTAGCCTGGCGCTTCGTCTGAATGTTGCCTAAGTGTTTCTTTACCGTGTCGATTGTAATGAACAGTCGCGCCGCAATTTCCTTGCGAGACAAATTACAACGGCGCAGAAACCACACCTCCGCCTCACGAGGCGTCAAGCCAAACAGCCTTGTCTCAGAAAACACAAGGCTTTGAAGAGACTGTTGCTGATCTTCGAGTCGAACTAGTAGACAGGGTTGCTCGAACTCGTCGAGCGTGAGCCACTGAGCGCGAGTTCGATAGGTTTGACCCTCTGGAGTCGTCAGTTCTGATTCGATCACCAACGGGCGATCGCCATAGAGATCCCGGCTTTCAATTAGCGCTTTGCAAGAACGCCAGACCTCCGCAGGAAGATGATTAGCCTCAGCATTGAGCTTCTGACAGATTTCTGTGGCGCACGAGTTTGCGTACATCAGATCACCATCAACGTTAATCATCAAAATGCCATCAACTAAACCTTCTAGTACAGATAATAAAAACCGATTCGCGATTTGTGAGAAGTTCAGGTTCATCATTGTTTTGGGGCGAATGAACGGCGGTTATTGACTTATTACGGTTGAGCAAACCGTATTATGCAGGGGGAGGGGAATGGAAAGTGAAGGATGTAGACTGAGAAGTCCTGAATCCATAATCTATTGCCTTCCTCGACCGTCTGTATTCAAGACAATAAAACAAACAGGTCTAGTAGGTCTGTGGGAAAAAGTTAGGACTTGCAGCAACACAAACGTTATAAAACGTTAGTTGTGAATCCTTAGGGTTTGTTCCACAATGAAAAAAGCTCCGTAATTTCCCTGAGGCAGGTTGACATCCACACCATTTGAAGCGACCAGCGCAGAATTTTGCCAGAACCGCGAACCCGCTGGTTCAGATGAATGCTCTGGAATCTAAACCGCTCCTTGTAATCAATCTGGATGTAGGTCAATCTGGGTGTAGGTCAATCTGGGTGTAGGGTGCAATCAACTATGAATATCGATGAAGCACTAAAGGTGCTAGACAGCATTTTGGAACGAGAGCGATTGACCGATCTACAAGAAACGGTCTTTCGTCTTGCGTGTGAAGGGCAAACCTACGAACAAATGGCAATCACCAAAGGCTACGATCCGGACTATGTGAAGCTAGTCGGATCTCAACTTTGGCAGACACTCTCAGAACACGTTGGGCAGCGAGTGACCAAGAGTAACTTTCGAGTTGTCCTCAGGCAGTGGGGGTCGGGTCGAGTCCGAGATGAAGATAACGACCTTCTAACCGTTGTTTCGCCGCCTCCGCCTAACGGCGTTACACCCCATTCTCCCCATCCCGCCTCTCACTATGACTGGGGTGAAGTGATCGATGTTTCCAGCTTTTGCGGGCGCTCCCATGAGCTTGCAGAATTGCAACGCTGGATCGCCCAAGATGGCTGCCGCTTAGTGACCATCCTAGGCATGGGCGGCATGGGTAAAACGGTGCTTTCTGTAAAATTGGCAACAGCGCTACAAGACCAGTTTGAGCAGGTGATCTGGCGATCGCTGCGAGACGCCCCTCCGATCGAGAACATTCTGGCTGACGTGATTCAATTTCTCTCAAGACAGCAGGAAACTGAACTCCCCGAAACCGTGGACGGTAAGATTGGGCGGTTAATGCACTACCTGCGATCGTCGCGCTGCCTCCTGATTCTAGATAACGCCGAATCTATTCTAGGGAGCGGTGAGCAGACCGGACAGTACCCGATCGGGTATGAAGCTTACGGAGCGCTGTTCCGACGAATCAGTGAAACGGTGCATCAAAGCTGTTTAGTGATTACCAGTCGAGAAAAGCCGCGAGAAGTTGCCGCGCTTGAAGGAGACACCATTCGTTCTTTCCGGCTGACAGGACTCGCCGCGTCTGACGTTCACCAATTACTGAAGCCCAGATCTCTCACAGCCACTGAGCAAACGTTTGAAGATTTAACCGATCTGTATGCTGGGAATCCGTTAGCGCTGAAGATCGCGGCTGCCACGATTCAAGAATTGTTTGATGGGAATGTGGCTGAGTTTTTGAACCAAGAAACCGCTGTGTTTGGCGATATTTCTCAGCTGCTAGACGAACAGTTCGATCGGCTCTCTGATTTAGAGAAGCAGATGATGTACTGGATTGCGATCAACCGGAATGGCGTGTCGATCGCGGAACTGGCAGACGACATTGTTCCTCCGGTACCAAAACGTCAATTACTAGAAGCGCTCGCATCTTTAGCCCGTAGGCCGTTAGTTGAAAAACGCGGAGCCAATTTCACGCAACAGCCCGTGGTCATGGAGTATGTGATCGATCAACTGATCAGCCGGATTTATGAGGAAATTCTGACGGGTGAATTCAATCTGTTCATGACTCACGCGCTGATGAAAGCGAGTGCAGAAGACTACATCCGAGAAAGTCAGAGCCGGATGATTGTGCAGCCTCTGCTGGATCGGCTCACGGCTCCATCTCATTGTCATGGTGATTTTGAAGACAAGCTGCGGCAAGTGCTGCGATCGCTGCGGCAAGAATTTGGCTGCGCTCCTGGCTATGGAGCCGGAAACGTTCTCAATCTCTTGTGTTGTGCCAAGGTTGATCTGACTAGATACGACTTTTCCGAGTTAGCCGTTTGGCAAGCGTATCTTCAAGGTGCAACGCTGCATCACGTCAATTTCACCAACGCCAGCTTAAACAAATCGCTATTCTCAGATACCTTGGGCAACGTCTGGTCGGTCGCCTACAGCCCCGATGGAACCCTACTGGCCGCTAGCGATACGGCGGGAGAGGTGCATCTCTGGAGCGTTGCCGACGGACAAAAGCGGGTCACGCTGCAAGGACATCGGCATTGGGTGTGTGACATTTCGTTTAGTGCTGATGGCAAAACCTTGGCGAGTGCCAGTGCCGATACGCTCGTCAAACTGTGGGATGTGGCAACAGGAGCTTGCCTACACACCTTGCAGGGGCATCTCGAATGGGTGATTGCGGTGGCGTTTAGTCCGGCTCAATCCCCGGTTCAATCTGTTGTGGCCAGCAGTAGCGCCGATCGCACGATTCGCCTCTGGGATGCTCGCACGGGAAAATGCGTTCAGATTTTGAGCGGACATCAACACTGGATCTGCGCGATCGCGTTTAGTCCTGATGGTCAGACTCTAGTGAGCGGCAGCGACGATCGCACGATCAAACGTTGGGACATCTCGACCGGAGAATGCATCCAAACGTTAGAAGGGCACAGTAGCGCAGTCCGGGGCGTTGCCTTTCATCCATCTGGTGACATCTTGGCAAGTGCGAGCGAAGACGAAACGGTAAAACTGTGGAACCTCGCCACGGAAACAGTGACAACCTTGTCAGGACATATCGGCGAAGTGCGGGACGTGGCCTTTAGTCCCGACGGGCAACTGCTCGCCAGCGCCAGTTATGACGAAACCGTGAAATTGTGGGATTGGCGAACTGAGCGGTGCGTCAAGACGCTGCACCAGCATCGTGCCCCCGTGCGATCGGTAGCGTTTAGTCCATGTGGAGTGTGGATGGCAAGTGGCAGTGCCGACCAGTCAGTTCGGGTGTGGAGCCGTTCTGGAGACTGCCGCAAAACCTTGCAAGGCTACACCAATTTCGTTTTGTCGGTGGCATTTAGTCCACAGCATAGCCTGCTTGCTAGCACGAGTACCGATCACACGGTGAACCTGTGGGATACCGTCTCTGGTCAATGTCTCAACACAGTGCAAGCCCACACCAACTGGGTCTGGTCAGTTGTCTTTAGTCCCGATGGGCAGCGCATCGCCAGCAGCAGTCTAGATCACACCGTTCATCTCTGGACATTAGAAGGCGAACCGACCAAAGTGTTGCGTGGACATACCAACTGGGTGCTGTCAGTGGCGTTTAGTCCCGATGGGCAAATCTTGGCCAGCGGCAGTTTTGATCAAACCATTCGGCTCTGGACGTTGAGCGGTGAATGCTGTCGAATTATCACAGCCCAAAGCCGAATTTGGTCGATCGCCTACAGCCCCGATGGAGCGCTATTAGCGAGTGGAGACGAAGATTGCACGATTCAACTGTGGAATCCAGACACCGGACAATGTTTGCAGACGCTAAAAGATCACGATCGCAGAGTGACCTCTATTGACTTCAGTCCCGATGGACAGGCCCTAGTCAGTGCCAGCGAGGATCACACCCTGAAACTGTGGGATGTGAAAACAGGACAGTGTTTAAAGACATTTCAAGATTGCGATCGCTTGTCGTCTGTGGCGTTTTGCGTTGATGGACGTACCTTTGTCAGTAGCGGCATCGAACACACGGTCAAACTCTGGGATGTGAGCACGGGAGCGGTGCAGGTGTTAGACGGACACCGCGATCGCGTTTGGTCAGTAGCGTGCAGCTCTGACGGCGGCCTTGTGGCAAGCGGCAGCGAAGACGAAACAATCCGATTGTGGGATCGGCAGACTGGGGAGTGTCTGCAAGTGCTGCACAAGCCTCGACCTTATGATGGAATGATCATCTCAGGCGTCGATGGCATTACAGAAGCACAGAAAGTAACGTTAAAGGTGTTGGGTGCAGTCGATTAGCAACATTTGATCAGCCAATGGTTCTGATGATCAGCTAATGTTCTGGCGCGGTATCCTATAACATTCCAGCCGTTTTTAAGGAGTGACCCTATGAGCCTAAAAGACACCATTACAGAAGGCATCAAAGCGGCGATGAAGGCTCAAGACAAAACCCGTCTAGAAACGCTTCGCAGCATTAAGAAGGTTTTGTTAGAGAAAGAAGTGAGCGTCCGTCCTTCTGGTCAAACGGAGTTGAATGAGACTCAAGAACTGGAAGTGCTCTCTCAAGTCGCAAAACAGCGGCGCGACTCGATTGAGCAATACACCTCTGCGAAACGAGACGATTTAGCACAGCAAGAAGCCCAAGAGTTAGCGATCGTAGAAGAATTTCTGCCACAACAGCTCTCAGACGACGAAGTTGCTCAAGTGATCGACCAGATCATCGACCAAATGGGAGCCTCGTCTGCTAAAGACATGGGCAAAGTGATTGGTTCTGCAATGCAGCAGCTAAAAGGTAAAGCAGACGGAAAGAAAGTGCAGGCATTCGTAAAGGCAAAATTGGCAGGCTAACTGACGAGCAATCTTGTCAGAACGATTTCATGCTTAACTTCGTTAGCATCAGTTGTAACAGATGTAGCAGATGAACAGTTCATAAAAATTCGCTCCTTGCAGAACGCGGCCAAGGGCGTCTGCTACATCTGCTCATCATCACCAATTCTAGGCTTGTGGACTCAACAGAATCAGTTGTTGCGCTTGCAGATCACGCACTTCTTCTAACGGAAGCGGAGCCTCCTTTAAAAGCTCTTGCACCGTCCGGTGCTGATCCTGATTTGCATCGCACGCCCGGATAAACTGAAACTCCTCTTCTGACAACTTGACGAATTGATAATCGTAGTTAAACAAGGAGCGACTTTCCCAGCCATCCATACAGGGGCTGCGTTCAGGGATTGCGTTCAAAAGCGCTTGATCAGAGGACCAGTCCAAGAGAGGCAGTCCGCCACGAGCAAGGAAGAATTCGTAATGCGTTACCGATTCGGGGTCAAGCAGTTCGATCAGGCGATAGAGCTGACGATCACTGAGTTCTTTGGCTCGCTCCATCAGTTCGGGATTCTTACCGAGCAAGCGTTCTGGCTGCCACAAGCGCGGGTTGGAGAAGCCGAGAAACTTTAAACCTGATGCATCGATCAGCTCAAATAGCGTGTCGATGGTGTAATCAATCTCCTGCGGATGAACGTACATATCGGCAAAGCACTCATCGCGCTGATTCTCCATTGCCCAGCGCTCTCGCTCTCGCCGGACGAGCCGATTGTTTTCTGGCAGCGTGGCGAAAATTTGACGACCAACCGAAACGCCATCCCGGTAGTCGCCCTTGCGATCGCCTTGCAGCAGCGCGATCGCTTTTTGCATTAACTGAATTTCCTGGCGTCCCAATTCTGCATAGACAAAAATGTGCAAAATTCCACCAGGCGCAAGTTTCGTTGCTAGTGACTGAATGCCGCGAATCGGATCGGGTAAGTGATGCAATACACCGACACAGTTAATCAGGTCAAACTTACCCGGAAGCTGATCTGCATCGCAGAGACTCAGATTGTGAAACTCAACGCGATCTGCCCCCGATCTCTGACACCGTTCTCTCGCGACTGCCAAGGTTCCAGGACTGAGATCGATGCCAACGACCGTTGCAGAAGGATTGAGGTGAACCAAATACTCGGTTCCAACCCCTGTTCCACATCCTGCATCAAGAATCCGAATATTTTGTCGCTGTGGCTTTTGACCGGTGCAGAAGTTGTAGGCAGCCGTCCAGTTCCAGCGCCAATTGTAGCCCGGAGGTGGTTCATCTAACAGTGGCTCGGGCGGAAATGGATAGGTATTGTAGAGTTCTGCGACAGCAGCGCTAATGCTTTGAGAATCTGACATGACACACAGGGTTGACAGCGGGAGTAGATCTAGTGTCGCACTGGTTGGGTAGTTCTGTCTGCTAACGGGGAGCGCGAGGAAAACACAATATGGTTACGGACGGTTTCTACGCATTTCAGAAAACCATTAGGATTTGTCAAAATAGGTGCAGTAGGCTGAATATATTGGGCTGCAAATCGAACACTATGGAAAACAATAATTGGCTAACTCAGCTAGTCATGCTGGGAATTGGGACAACGTCTCTAATGGCAGAAAAGCTGAAGGAAGTGAGCGATCAGTGGGTGAGGGACGGCAAGCTGAATCCCGATCAGGCAAAGGGCTTTGTCGATGATTTGATGAAGCAAATGAAGACTGAGCAGGGCGGCTTTGAGGTGCAAATGCAGCGTCAACTGCGGAATGTCCTGCTGGATTTGGGCGTTCCCCGTCAAGCGGAAATGGATGAGTTGCGCGGACGGCTCGATCGCTTGGAGCGTCAGATGCGAGATTTAGAGAATAAGCTTTGGAAGTAGGAATCAGGGCTGAAGGTTGGGGTTCGGTGGCACAATGGGAAAGCACATTTCAGGAGATCTATTGTGAGAGAAATTCTGATCAGCTTGGGCCTGATGATAGCGTGTTGTACGGTGATTGTTGTGGCACAGCTCACTAATCGTAGTGAAGCCATTGCATCTCCCCTCCCCACAACCGAACCTGCAACCATCGTTGCTCAAGCCGCCGATTTGAAGCCAGTAAGTGCCCCTACCAACAGTACTGAGGAGAAAAAAGCTGTGACAACCGATTCTGGACTGCAATACACCGATCTAGTAGAAGGAACAGGCGATTCGCCGAAATCGGGTCAGAAGGTGACGGTTCACTACACGGGAACCTTGGAAGATGGAACGAAGTTTGACAGTTCCCGCGATCGCGGTCAGCCGTTTGATTTTAAGATCGGCGTGGGTCAGGTCATCAAGGGCTGGGACGAAGGCGTTAGCACAATGAAGGTAGGCGGTCGTCGTCAACTCATTATTCCGCCGGAACTAGGATATGGCAGCCGGGGAATTGGTCCGATTCCGCCGAATGCAACCCTAATTTTTGATGTGGAATTGCTGAAAGTCAGTTAACGGGTCGATTCGATGTGACGATGGGACGCGTCATGTAACGACGAAACGCAATATACAACGAGGTAGAGGCGCGATTAATCGCGCCTCTACCTGTTTTCGGGTAAACGCGCCAATCCTAATAACCACCCGGCGTTTCATACACGCGCCCCTTCCACGCGCCCCCGTTACCCTGCCAGTGTTTCACCGCAGAATCGATCGTCATCAACGTATAGAGAACTGCGATCGCAGGCAAACAAAACCCAAACCCGATCGGACAACCATAAAATCGAATGATTGGAAGATAACTTACCGTCATTAGCGCGTAAGTCAACATCCCAACCAACACTAAAGTTATATTGCCAACGATCGCACCGACAATAATACTAATAATTGGAACAAGATAAACGAGCGTCATTCCCGATACCGCTCCGAGCAATAGCCAAGGCGAATAATTTAACTGCGTATAGGCAGTCCGAACCACCATGTTCCAAATCGTATTCAAAGAATCGTAAGGACGTAAACTTTTAGTGGCGGACGTCAAGCCAAGCCAAATTCTACGAGAGCCACTAAATTTAATTTCATGAGCCAGTGCACAATCATCAATCAATGCTTGGCGAATCGCTTCGACTCCGCCAATCCGAACTAACGCTTCGCGGCGAATCAGGCTACAACCACCCGCTGCTGCCGCGATCGCAGAGTTGGGGTCGTTCGACCAACGAAACGGATATAACTTTGCAAAAAAGAAGACAAACGCCGGAATTAATAATTTTTCCCAAAAGCTTTCGCACCGCAAGCGCACCATTAACGAAACCAACTCGCGATCGTCATTCACGGCTTTAGCAACCAGCTTGCTCACGTTGGTCGGATCGTGTTCTATATCGGCATCGGTTAGGAGTATGTAATCAGGCTTTAACGTCATCGCTTGCTCAATACCTTGTTCGAGTGCCCAAAGTTTGCCTGTCCAGCCGCTCGGCAAGGGGCTAGCCGCAATTATGTGGAGCTGATCCGATCTACCAAGCGCTTTCGCGGTTGCTCTAGCCGCTTCAGCCGTGCCATCTGTGCTGTGATCGTCTACCAGAAAAACGTTGAGAGAACCAGAATAGCGTTGTGTCAGCAGCGATCGCACCGTCACCGAAATTAGATCTGCTTCATCTCGTGCAGGAATCACCACACAAACAGAGGACGTAGAATCAGCGGTTTCTGCTTTAGGATTGCGCCTATTCATCGAGTCCTCTTGAAGCTGCTGGTCTGTACGCCAAAATTGACCCCGCAACCCCAGCAAATAGATCCAAATCAGTAGAGACAGAGCAGCTAAACCCAGTTCATACATAGCGAAACACAACAACGAAACACAATTTTTAGAGAATGCCTGGACACTCTAGTTTGAGGCATTCTCAATTACCATGACACAGCTTGTCACATTCTGCGGGGAACAAGCTATGGGGTTAGGGGGTCTTTCGCCTAACTCCTTCTCATTTCTGCTGTAAGTCAGGTTTGGGTAAAACTGCACATGGCTAACAGAGAAAAATATTTTCAGAGAATATTGAAGAAGGGTTTGGTTTCCCCTTCGCTACAAGCTTGCACCGTTTTGAAAAGAGCATCTCTTCGTCATCTCCTGATCTTATGTTTGTCCTACTGCACATTGATTGTTGTATTTGCTTAGCCTATAAATCTTTATTTTTTCTAAAGCTTCTTCAATGGGTTTCGTGTCGTGGGTGACTTTTTATTGAACTTAACATTTGAAAATTCCTGTAAAGACTCTCTATTCTCAATTTATTTTGCGAAAACATGTTTTTGCGCTCGATCTTATCTACTGATTTGATTGCCAACTCCGGGAGGCTGTTATCAGTAATTCCACTCACACTGTAGCCGCGTCCTACCTGGCTGTTCCCATTTCGGCTATTTCGCTTGCTCAGCGGAAACAACTAATTTGATTAATTGCCCCATCGTTATTTGTTCCGTAGAGGTACTGATTTTTAATTTGAAAGCATCATGATATTAATTTAGGCAACCAAACCGGAAAGGTTCAATCAAACAACAATATAAAGATTGATCTTCTCCGGGAAAACTGTAAACAACTTGGATAAAGTGGGCTACAGTTGGAATCGAATTTTTAAGGCGTTAATTCCCCCTTTGGCGTGACCTCAAATGACAACTCAATCCCCTGCTAAATCTCTTCTAGTTGATCCTTTTGCTGCGGATACCGATGTTGACCCGTCTGAACTAGAAGCGCTTGTTGACGATGAAGATCTTTCCCCCGAAGGTTTAGCAAAAGCGTTGCGCGGCAAAGCAAGCGAGTACATGGGGCTATCGGATGATTCCGTTGGAATGTTCTTACGGGAAATGGCTCGTTATCCGTTGTTGACCCAAGCTCAAGAGATCGAACTGGCACGAGAAATTGCCAAAGGTGGCATTCAGGGAGAACAAGCAAAACGAAGATTAGTGAGAGCAAACCTTCGGTTAGTTGTGTCGATCGCCAAGAAATATCTCAATCGCGGTGTGCCGTTTTTGGATTTGATTCAAGAAGGCGCAATGGGATTGATGAGAGCGGCTGAAAAGTTTGACTACGAACGGGGCTACAAGTTCTCAACCTATGCTTATTGGTGGATTCGTCAGGGCATTACCCGCGCGATCGCATCTCAATCGCGCACGGTGCGCCTACCAGTCCACATGGTAGAAAAACTAAATCAAGTGCGGAAGGTTCGTCAAGTGCTGTCACAGAAGCTTGGACGAAAGCCTAACAAGGCCGAATTAGCCGCCGCTTTGGATATGGATGAAGACAAGCTAGAGCAGGTTCTAGATGTCAGTCAGCGCACGTTGTCACTTCACGCTTGGGTCGGGCGGGACGAAGATACAGAACTGATGCAACTCATTGAAGACGCAGACAATGTTGCACCAAATGACAACTTAGACCACAAACTGTTGTGCGATCGCTTGGGTTCGGTTTTAGAGCATTTGAGCGATCGAGAACGCGAAATTATTAAACTAAGATTTGGCTTAACCGACGGTCAGCACTATACCTTGAGCGAAATTGGTCAAATTTATGACTTGTCGCGTGAGCGCGTGCGTCAGATTCAAGCAAAAGCAATGCGGAAGCTGCGGCATCCTCGCCGTCAAGCGTTGCTGAAAGACTGGATGTAATTTCTTGGAATTCGTAATTTTGAAGCGTTTTTGAGATTGCGAATCATAAGTAGAGAGCCAAAATTAATTGCATCCTCTTTAGGCAAAAATCTCCGATCCTTTATAGAGATCGGAGATGCCGATGCATAGTTTTTTGGATTGACGTACTTTGTTTCAGCCGTTCGCTTCTACCAGTCGCCTCTGAATACCTTACTCGCAAAATCGCAAGAGGTTTGATACTTTCGACCCCGCTTAGGAACCTTGACTGCTCCAAATGACTCAATTAAACTTGACTGGCTAAATAGTTTGTGTAAGAGCAAATTTAACTTAACTTTCTAAGTTAAATTACGTACTCTTACTGTTGTTAATAACTCTATACCTTACCAGCAAAATCAACGTAATCCCTTTGGTAGAGGACTTTAGCAGCATCAAGCTTTAAACTCTGTTACTAGATTCAGCAGTCTTGTTTACCTATGTCCCATGTTGTGTTGTGAGCAAAAAGTGTTGCGTGTTTTAGTTGTCGATGATCATGAGCTAACCCGCTTCAGCCTGAAGCTGGCTCTTCAAAGCCAAACTGATATTGAACTCGTAGGTTTGGCAAGTAATGGTCGAGAAGCCGTGGAAATGGCGACTCGTTACTCACCCGACGTGATTATTCTAGATCTGCAAATGCCAGTGTTGGATGGGCTTAGCGCTTCGACAGAGATCAAGACCCTCTATCCCAATACTCGAATTCTTGCCTATTCTTCTTTGGAAGACCCGCAGACGGAAGTGATGTTGCAGACGGCGAAAGTAGACGCTTTCTGTAAGAAAGATACAGCAATCAAAGAACTCATCGCGATGATAAATAAGCTTGGCAATCACGCTGATCAAAGCGAGGATCAATGAAGATTATTGGATTGCTAGAAAGCGCAAGGATCACATCGATCCTTGCGTTTTTTATTGGTTTTGCGGCGCAATAGAGAGCGTGTAGGGGTTCTGTCCTTGAGCGCGATCGCCAACAAAGACGGAGTAGCTTCCCTTTGTCCACCGTCCCGGAATCTCAATTTTGCCATTAGAAAGCTTGTCCGCTTGTAGACAAATGTTTTGTCCTTGAGATCCGGTGATGAGCAAGGTTGGCGTACCTGATCCTTGCAAGCTGAAGCGGAGATTGCTGTCAGCCGTGACTTCAATACTGTGGTTTGGGGTTTGGGAAATATAGCCCGCACAGCCGCTATCTTTCTTAGGCCCGCCAGACGTACCGCTTAAGGAAATCGATTGAGAATTGGGTGAAATCGAGACAGGTTGGCTCGTCGCCAAACCGGATAGGGCGAATACGGTCGCGATCGCGGTTGGAATAATAGACCATCTTAAAGAAGTTTTCATACCTGTCACCGGGGGTAGCGTAAAGACACTTTCAGTATGAACAGTTACTGAAGCGACCTATTGACGCGATGGTTATCTTGTTCAAGTGGCACGCACCAAAAGGGATAAGAGGTATAGAGATCAAGACGTTTGGTAACGGTCGAGAAGTTCGCTCAAATAGTCGTACCCATCGACTCCGATTTCTGCGATCAGCCGCGATCGCTGATCTTTGAGGCTGTTCTGAAACTGCTTGCCCAACTGCCCGCGTAAGATACTGAGTAAGCCTGCGGTTTGTCGCCATTCAGACGAGCCGAGTTGCTCTAGTTGATACATCGATACTGCGCCGCAGAGAATGGCGCTGTCGTAAGTTTTGAGTTGGTAAAAGGCTTCGGCAAAGGCGGCAAGACTGACGGCATAAAGATAGGCATCTCCCGATGCTGAGGCGAGTTGCCGACCGTTTTCTAAATGAGGAATTGCCTTTTCTGGATTGTCTAACGTCACATAGGCACTGCCTAAACTAATGGAGCAGAGTGCTTTACTTTGGACATCTCCCAATCGGTCAGACAGATCTAACCCTTGTTCTAGATAGGTGATGGCAACTTCATATCGATCGGCATCAGCCTCTAGTTGCTGAGCTTGAAACACTTCGCTATAGCCTAAATTAGCAAGTGCGTTGGCTTCTCCCATGCGATCGCCCGTTTGCCGACTCAGGACTAGCGCTCGTTGAGCGTAGCTGATCGCTTCAGCGTAGTTTTTCTCGTTGACGTAGATGCGGCTGAGGTGATTTAAGTTCGCAATCTCGCACTTGCGATCGCCCGCTTCTTGAGCGATATCTTTTGCAGTGGCGTGTAGTTCTCTAGCAGCATCCAAGGCTCCAACGACGCGCTGAGTCGAACCAAGTAAGGTCAAGATTCTAGCTTGTTCTTGAGTGCCTTCGGCGCGTTTGAGCGGTTCGCTGAGGTAATTCATCGCGTCGCGAAAGTAGTTACCTGTGAACGATGCAAAGAAGGTTCCGTAGAGCGGAAAGTAATCGCGTTGGGCGAATACTCGCAGTCCTTGAATGGTCATGCGAAACGAAGCTTCTGCCAGGCGATCGCGGTTGATCGAATTGAGCAAGGTAGATTGTTGAAAGCCACTTGCAAGCTGCGACCAAAGAATGCCAAAGGTCAGAAAGATCGAAACCGAAAGTTGGGTGCCAATTTTGGCACTGTACGCCTGATTTTCTGACCAGTTGACCAAACCCCGTTGCAGCGTTTGCAGCGCGATCGCGGCTTCAATCCAATCGGCTAACGTGACATTAGACTGATGGGCAGCCCACGCGATCGCAGATTCTTCTTGATCCAACGCTGCAAACAAGGATTTCAGTAAGGCTCCAATCTGCTGTTTCGACCACAGTTCCCACGGTTTGACGCCTGGGGCACTGCTGCCAAAGCCCAGTTGCTGACCACCATACATCCAACTGATCAGATGCGGCTGTAGCCCCGACCAAGACTTTAAGCCGCGACTGATGCCGTCCGAAATTTGAGCGAGTTCTTGCTGGGTATCTGGATCTGAAACCGGGTATTGACGCAGCGCGATCGCGAGTTGCTTCAGTTGATCCGCGTTGAGGCTTTCAGGACGATTGGGGTCGGTAACCTTGAGGACGGCAAGCAAGCGTTCTGACGGGTCAGTTTGGAGAATTTGATTGACGGATGCCGCGATCGCGCCGCGAGTCTGATTCTCGGTTTGCCAGCGTTCCCACTCGCCCTGAATTGTTTTGATCGCCCGCAAACTCCGGGTGGCTTTCGCTTGTTTTAGTTCGTCGCCTGATTTAGCATCCTGTTCCAGAGTGGTCGTGCGATCGCGCAGACTGGCTTCAAAGCTATCGCCGCTATCGGGTTCAATGTCCTGCACGAGCAGTTGATAGACCTGCTCTTTAGAGCGAATGTTACCTTTGAGGGTTTGTTGAATGATCTGGTTGATCAGGTCGTTATAGCGATCGCGCAGGGCTTGTTCAGGCATAGGTTTCGTCTTTTAGAATGAATGACCTTCTACTATTCTATAAAAGTCAAACAAAGTGCTGGGAATGAAGGCTAGTTTGCCAGCTTGACAGACGCTAATTCTGAGTGAAACGGCTTTGACAGGAGCCTTACAAGCATTTTAACCATAATTCAGTAGCCTTTCTTAAGGCTGTGTTATTTGCAACCCAGTAGTAAATTTAACGCTCTAAAATTCTGTTTCAAACTGGTTTTCTCAATCTTTTCGCACAAGCCCTATCAATCTATTGCTGTTTTTTAGATATTGTGAATTTACGATCTAAACATTACAAAGTTTGAGTATCATAAGTACTAAGTTTTAGATATTTTTGAGTGAATTGTAAAGCGCGGTTTGCTAAGCAAGTTTCCCTTCGGGTAGTCGCATTCAAAAGTCTAAACATGATGCTAATGGGTGAAAGAGGAGTTGAGCCATGAAACAGATTGAGTCGTCATACAAACCCGTTCTAATCAAAATACTTTTGGCGAATGCGGCCCTATTAGCCTCTGTGGGGCTAAGTGTTGGCATCGGTCAGAAATCTGCGTCTGCCCAAGCCGCTTACGGCAGCTATATCGGGGTAGGTCCGGCGTTTGGCATTACCGAAGGGAATCGAGATGAGGACGATCGAAAAGTTGCCGGGGTTATTGCGGGTCGCTACAAATTTCTGAAAGCCCCAATTTCAGCCCGTGCCCAAGCGTTTGTTGGCAATGGAGTCACGCTAGTGCCTACCGTTTCTTACGATTACCCACTCAACTGGCAAACCGATGTCTACTTGGGTGCGGGTGCCTCGATTCCAATTGGGGGCAACACAATTTTAGGTAGCAAAACAAGCTTTGCGCTTCAGCCTGGAATTGACTACACATTACCAAACAGCAATTTGGTTGTGTTTGGTAATGCCGTAATTTCGGTTGGGGGTTACAAAAATGGCGGAGCCGCAACTTCCTTGCAGGGTGGCGTAGGTCTACGGTTCTAAGTTGTGAGATCTCCAATCTAAAGAAATCGGAGATCTCTGCTCAACTAGCCGCGATCGCTCGTCTCTAAAGACTGTGAGTGGCGAGCCGCCACCGCAGATCGATAGCGTCCCAGTGCAGTTAACGGAAAGTGTTGATAGTAGAGGTGATATCTCAGGTAGAAGTGACCAGGAAACCCGGTTCCGGTGAAACACTCTTCATTCCAACTGCCGTCATCGCGCTGCGTCTTGATTAAGAATTCAATCCCGCGATCGATGGCATTCCAAGCATAATCCGCGACTGCGTCTCCAGCCGAGAGCAATCCGCTTACAGCCCAAGCCGTTTGAGATGCGGTACTTTCTCCTCTGCCTTTAAGAGACTTGTTGTTGTAACTAGCGCAGGTCTCACCCCAGCCGCCATCCGAATTTTGGCACTGAACTAACCAATTCATTCCTCGTTTGATGGTGTGCTGATGTGTCGTCGGAGCAACGAGCGCCAGAGCAGACAGAACACCGCTCGTGCCGTAGATGTAGTTGACGCCCCAACGCCCAAACCATGATCCATCGGGTTCTTGTTCACGCTCTAGGTAATCAAGGGCGCGCTGAATTCGTTGAGGATTCAATGCTGCTATGAGGGTTGGATCAATGAACGACGTTTCTAATCGTCCGAGCATTTCTAATACTCGCGCCGTCACATCGGCTGTGTTGGGATCGATCATGGCTTTGAGATCGCCATATGGCACTGCATTGATCCAATCTTGATCGTTATCGAGATCAAACGCTGCCCATCCGCCGGGCTTGCACTGCATAGTGCTGATCCAATCGACGGCACGTTTAATCACTTGTGCCTTCGATCGCTCATTTGGCATTGCGATCGCGCTCAGTGCCATCACTACTACTGCCGTGTCATCCACATCGGGATAAAACCGATTGTCAAACTCAAAGGCCCATCCGCCGGGTTTTCCATCAAGATTCTTGACGGCCCAATCCCCATAGTCGAGAATTTGCTGGTCTAAGAGCCACTGTCCAGCCTTGATTAGGTCAGGATGATCGTTAGCGGTGCCCGACTCGACCAGCGATCGCATCACTAGCGCCGTATCCCAAACCGGGGAGACACATGCCTGCATCCGATAGGTATCGTCCGTCTCGATCGCGAAGTGATCGATCGCCTTCAGTCCGCGTTCGACGATCGGATCAGATGGATCGTAACCAAGACAGCGCAATGCCAGCATCGAATTCAGCATCGCCGGAATAATGCCGCCCCAATCGCCTGTTGCTTCTTGCCGCTCTAAAATCCACTTTTCAGCCGCTTTTAGCCCTTCTTCACGAAACGGAACTAAGTTCCACTCTTCAGCGACCTTAAACGCCTTGTCTAAACCGAGAAACACATCCGACCAATCAGAATTGCTTGGCAGTTCGTACTTGGTTTGAGATACGCCTTCGACATAGAGTTCATCCAGGGTAATTGTTGGATTGGTAATGAAAATCGGCTTGCGATCGAACACAACTAACAACGGAACTGTACTGCCTCGCGCCCAACTCGACACTTCATAAATGCTGAAGGTATGCCCTGAGAAGAATGGCTCTGAGCCAAACGGATTGGGCAGTTCGACCTTCAGCGATGGCAGCAGCATAATCCACGGCGGAATCGACGGCAGCCCGCGCCAGTCATAGCAGCCAATCAGCGCGAGGTGAAACTTCGTGAAGATGCGAGTTTGGCTGACGCCACCCCGCGAGAGGATGAATGCTTTTGCCTTTAGTAATGCCGGATCGCTGGCAGGAATGCCTAACAATCGCATCGCCATATAGGTCTCTACCGTGACGTTGAGATCGCCTCCATCCCCGTAGTAAAGTTCCCAACCGCCATGATCACGCTGCTGCGATCGCAAGTATTTCTCAGCTTTGTGCAATGGACGAGTTTGATCTGTGCCCCAAATTTTGTGCAGCAGAATTGCCTCTGCGGTCATCGTCACGTTTGATTCGAGTTCTGCCCACCAATACCCTTCGGGTTTCTGAATTGATAATAAATAATTTTGACTAGCGCTAATGGCACGCTCTAGAGGAGAGACGACCGTCCGATTCTCCAGTTGCATATTGCACTCCGTTCACTCAACACCTGAATTTCAAAGTACAGTACTCATTAGAAGTACGTACTCTAAAGACTGTAGCGAATTTTTTACATCAATTGGCTCAATAGCGCTCAATTCTTGCTATCCCATAGACTTCCTACTCCGCAGAATAGAAAAATCGAAAATAAATTCGATGACCCCCTTCTCCAAAGCAAATTTCGATCTTATCCTTACAGATTTCGGTTTGACGGCTGGTGTCAGCGACTGCACATTTAGCAAAATTGTGCCAGTTAGATCAGTGGGTCAGTTCTCATTTATGAATTTGCTTTGAGACGGGACAGGGTGAACTTGTGATTTATCACCCTGATGGTCAGCGATTTCTCACTTCGATCGAGATGGATCAGCAGATTAAACAAGAGCGGCAACGAGTGGAGCGATTGGAAGAGTACCTACGATCGCAGGGCGTCGAGCCACATCGCCTTTAAATTAAATAATGTTGTAATAAATGTCGTAATAGGGGTAAGTTTACCTGTTGCGATCGCTACAAAAGAAAAGCATGAATAGCAGATTAAATAAGAGTAGCAACGGGCAGAACATAAGAGCAGCAACGAGTGGAGCAATTGGAAAGGTATTTACGCTCGTAGACGTCGATCCGCATAGCTTTGATTAGTTTTTGTAGTAGGGTTAAGTTTACCTGTTGCGATCGCTACAAAAGAAAAGCGTCTTCCGAGCTTGCTTTTTTAATTAGAAAATCCTTAGTACGCAATCGTACTGTAATTTCTGCGGGGCATAATTACTCTTGGAATATAGACCGTTATATGGGCGTTATATGGAAATTCATCTCAGTTTTATTTACTCATAAAATATTTTGCAAACGTGAGTTGGATGCTTGGTAACCTCCATTGTCATAAAATTCTTTATTACTACAATGGCTAAGTTCTCTTCGCTATTTAGGGGTTTACAGATTCTAGTAGTTGATGCTCACGCTGACTCCAGACGATTGTTGTCGATGTTCTTCGATTTGTATGACATCACCACGGTTGAAGCAGCCAGCGCAAAAGAAGCTCTAAGTATCTTGAATCAAACGCCGCCCGACCTTCTGATTAGCGAACTCCGCTTACCGGATGAATCTGGCTACTCACTTATGCAGAAGGTGAAAGCAGCGTTTAGCACAGCGCCCAACACAGGTAGAGCGGCACATGCTGAGATTCCAGCGATCGCACTTACTTGCCATGCAAGTAAGTGCGATCGTGAAGAGGCGATCGCTGCTGGCTTCTCTCGACACGTTTCAAAGCCGTGTAATTTGGACGAACTTCTAGAAATCGTTATTGATTTAACTCAGTACCATCGCGTTCCGATAGGGTCTAGCGGAACCAGTTATGCCCTCTGCTGTGAGGGCTGTTCCTCTCTTAAAACAGACTCTGAAGACACTCCCCATTTCTAAAGCTTTTCTCGTGCCTGCTAAAAATTATCTGCTTAATCTATTCTCCAAAGAACTTTACGAAAAACTTAGTCCTTCTTTCAAAGAAGTCTTCTTTGAGACGGGAGTTGTGCTTCATTATCCAAGTGAGACGATTGAGCAGGTCTATTTCCCGCTTAATTGTCTCGTGTCGGTCACAATCTCGATGAACAACGGCGCGACGGCTGAAACGGCTTTGCTAGGGAAGCACGAGGTTGTGGGCATCAACGCCGTTCTTAGCAAAAGACCGACAACAACCCAGACAACCTATATGGTTCAGCAAGAAGGCAGTGTGCTTAAAATTGATGCTAAAGTTTTGCGTCAAGAATTTAACCAGAGTCAGGAACTGCGGGATGTGCTACTGGACTACACTCAAGCTCTGATTGCTCAGGTTTCTCAAACTGCTGCTTGTAATAGTCTGCACCCGCTAGAGCAACGCTTTGCACGTTGGCTTTTAGAGGTACGATCTCGCAGTGAATCGAACGATCTGAAAATAACGCAGGAATTTATTGCGCATATGTTAGGCGTGCGGCGAGCCGGAGTGACGCAAGCCGCTCAAAAGTTTAAAGAAAAAGGGCTGATTCGCTACGGGCGTGGACACATCCAGATCATCGATCAGCAGGGGCTAGAATCCTCTGCCTGTGAATGTTTTAGCTGTCTTAGAAAGGAGTACAATCGCTTGCTGGGAGGAAGGCAAGATTTAGTGTTGTAGACCTTTTGATCAGTGGTGATAGCGTCTTTTAAAGGGCGATGAGATCGCCCAACCACTGGTCTATACCCCTACTGAAGGTAAGAACATCGCTAAGCAAGATTTTTGAGCCGTGACTTTTATTATGAGTGAGAAAATAAATCAGACCATTTTGCTAGTCGAGTCCGATGATGAGACTCGCCCTTTATTGCAAGCTAACCTCCGGGGTTGGGGCTACCAAGTGATCGCCACGGTGGATGAGAAGGACGCCATTGCACACACCTCTCACGTTGGTGGTCAGATTGACCTAATTCTGATTAACCAAGTTGGATTCACAATCGAAGACTATATCAATGTAGGACTGCGTATTCAGCGATCGCTAAACTTGCTGCCAACTCCAGTCATCATTATGGCAGAAGGTTTTAGCGAGGAGCTAGAAGGCAGGACAATTCAGGTTGGTAAGAATGAATATGTGATTTATATGGAAGATGCAGAGCAATTGATTACTCTTCTGAAGGAGCTTCTTTTGCGTTAGCGGGTATTGATGCTCTTGAACAGGGCGATCGTCTACAGAGTTGTGCAGAGTGCCACTCGCGCTATTGAATCCCGATGGAAAGCGCCGCGATCGCATAAGCTACCGTTGCTGCCATCCTCCGAACGATCGCACCGCTTCAGCAAACTGAGCATTGCGCTCCATCAAGCCCATGTGTCCAGCAGGATGCAGAACAAGCAACTCTGCTTTAGGAATATCATGACTGAGACGACGATGAGCCGACAAGAGAGTAGCAATGTCAGACTGACCCGCAATAACTAGCACCGGAACATCAATATCCAATAGCGTTTGGGTCTCATCGAACTTCAACATTGCCAGCATACCTCTTGCCAGCACGCCTGGAGAAGCTAACAATCCTAAACGAGTTGCGAAGTCAAGTTGTCCCCGCGTCTCTCGCCCGGTGAAGCCAGACAGTTCTGTTGTCAGGTACATTGAACCATTGAGGTAGCTCAATCCACTGATGAGCCAAGCCAAGGGTGATAGAGCAATTGTTAGATACAGCAACGGCTCAATCAACGGCTTCTGTAACGGAGTGAGCATTCGATGGAGAATTGCAGTCTTAAGCGGATTCGTGTAGGTCGTATCGGCTAAGATTAGCCCAGCGACGCGTCGTTCTAAATGCTCTGGAAACAGACGACAAAAGGTGAGCAGGATCATGCCACCCATACTGTGACCCAACAGCAGGACAGGTTGGTCTCCGGCTAAAGATAACACCGCTTCGAGATCACGGGCATACTTCTCGATCGAATAGTCGCGATTTTTTGGTTTAGTAGATTTGCCTAATCCTGGCAAATCCCAAACAATCAGATGAAATTGCTCTGCAAGCTGTTTCTTGGCGTAGTACCAAACGGTGCTGTTGGGTCCCCAACCATGGGTCAAAATCAGCGGTGGTGCATCCGGTGAACCGTAAAACTCAACGTGAATTTCGCTGCCATCGGGACGTGAGATTCGCTGTGTCTTATGACTGCGCTGCATCTTGGGTTCATCCTGACCAAAGCGCCGCAGTAAAAGGGTGATCGGCAAAAAACCCACGCACGACCAAATAACCAGTGCCCATCCCGAAATCAACCAGGCGCGGTCAAGCAAGTCTTGCTCGTACCACTCGTGAAGTATGTAGATGCCGCTACCAAGCAGGGCGATCGAAATCAGTCCTCCAATCCACCGAAATAGAAAATCAAGCGGCGTAAACACCATATGTCAAAACCTCTAAAGAGGATGAGTGGCCAGTCTGACCATATAGGTGGAGCCAAGATTTTCACAACATCCAAAGGTTGGAAATAGAGCAAGGTTGAAAATAGAGCAGTACGCTACTTGATATAGATTCCTTAAATTAGTTTGCGATCGCTGAATTGTTCGAGCTATTCAAGGATTTGCTTGGTCAATGTGAACGTTTTATTTCTTTTTCGTTGCGATCGCCATTTTCACACCGTCAATTTTGCGAACCTCATCCATCACGGCAACAACTTGACCGTGACCTACTTTCTCATCTGCATGAATCACCACAACAGGTTGCTGATTTGCTTGCACTAGTGTTTTCACACCCGTTTCAAGTTGCTCTAATTGGATCGGTTTGCGGTTTAGCGCAACTTGACCGTCAGGCTGAATACTCACCGCAATTCGAGTCTGCTGCTGGCTTTTCGCGGTTGTGGCTTGCGGAAGATTGAGCGGGAGTCCTTCCGATCGCGTCAGAAACAACGTTGACATAATAAAGAATGTCAGAATCGAAAAGACCACATCGAGCATTGGAGTCATGTTTAACTCAAGGGGAGAGTCTTGTTCTTCAGGCGCACGCATAAAGGATATAGGGTAGGGTTTGGACGATAGATGAGCAGAAATTCAGATGAGCAGAAATTGCTGGAGCAACTTCTATAAGTAGGTGGCTGTTATGAATAGGTAGACTGTCCGCCATTTGAGGCGAGGTGACGGATTGCTGCCGATAGCTGATTAATCAACGACTGATCGACATCGTGATCTCCCACCGTTTGGTTCCGCCGATCACAGCGCTTGCGATACACAAGTTCCAGTTGTCCGCCATATTCCTGAATCACCGCCATTTGCTGCTGATACAAGTTTCTAAAAATGCTGGCAAAAAAGAGACAGACTGTTGCAACTACCAGCCCCGCTGCCGTCGTAATCAGAGCTTCACTAATTCCCGCCGAAACGCCTGCGGTCTTTGTTCCACCAATGTCACCAACATTTAGTGAACCAAAGGCAGTGATTAGCCCCGTGATTGTTCCTAGCAATCCGAGCAATGGCGCTAAGCCAACGAACATTTCGAGAATGCTCCCAAATCGCTTCATTACTGGAACTTCTGCCTGTAGCTCACTTTCCATAGCAAGGCGAAACTCCTCAGGTGAGGGATTTTCTAGGGTAAAGGCAGCTGAGAAAATGCGTGCGATCGGTAAATCAATATTGCGCTTAACTTTCTCTTCTACAAGTTCAGGCTGATGTCGGTATAACTCAACCAATTCTTTTGCAAAGCGGGGCTGCCGCTTGACAACTCTTGACCAAAATCGAACTCGTTCAGCAATTAATGCCGTGGCGATAACCAAAAAGCCAAAAAGAATGAAAATAACCAACTGCCCGCTTAAGGGCATCTTTGACAAAACTTCTAGCATGAGTCTGCTCCAGCAGCGATTCGGCACAACAGAAAATAGAGGTAGCAGATAGGAGCATCACATAATGCAACTGCTTCTCAATATCGACTCCTCAAGTGAGCGTAAATCTAGCGGTCATCCCTGTCAAGAGTTTACTCACAAATAACAAACTAAATACGGGCTGAACAACCCTCTTTTGCTCCCTAAACCCTAATCGGCTCAGCGCTTTTGATCACTTATGCAAAAAACCAAGCATTACAATTTGAGCAACAGCTTTTGAAAAACGATCTATTGACAGGGATCATCGACTGAACTAATCTGACAAGGAGGAAATTGTCAACTGCAACTATTTATCAATAGCTCATGAGTTTCTCCAAAATCGCCTCTGAGCAGCGGGAGAAAGAGTCCGCCCTGCTAAAAAGATTCCTGTCACGCGGATTTCCGAGTGCGATCGCGCTGCACATTGTGCTACTCGTTCTCTTTGCGTTTGCGTGGCGTCCGTTGCCAGAAGTGGCTGAGGCGCAGGATGAGATTGAGATTATCGCCGACGATCAGCCAATCGAAGAGCCGCTAGACGCTCCAGTAGGTGAAGATGCAGGCGGCAGCGGCGGCGGCGACGAGCAGTTCTCTTTGTTTAATCCAAATCCTGCTCCGCCGCCTACTAGTGATTCTATTGAGGTTGCAGTTGCTCCAGTAGTCCCTCTTGACCCGATTGAGACACCTCCACCCATCGAAGAGCCGGAGGTCGTTGAAGAAACCCCTACTCCTACACCAACTCCAACTCCTACACCAAGCCCT
This sequence comes from Myxacorys chilensis, assembly GCF_059505265.1. NCBI lineage: Bacteria > Bacillati > Cyanobacteriota > Cyanophyceae > Leptolyngbyales > Leptolyngbyaceae > Myxacorys > Myxacorys chilensis. The sequence goes on from NZ_JCACKG010000124.1 coordinate 23,194, forward strand.
AGTCCGACACCAAGCCCTAGTCCGACTCCTACTCCAAGCCCCACACCAAGCCCTAGCCCCACACCAAGCCCTTCACCAAGTCCATTTCCGACTCCAACGCCTTATCCCGATGCGCCGCCGAGTCCAAGTCCTTCACCGACTCCTCAAGCCGCAACCCCTTCGCCGAGTCCTTCACCGACCTCAGTTGCAGCGGCTTCCGGCGCTCAAGATAATGCTGATAATCAGCAGAACCAGAATAGTACCGCTGACAGTGCGAATCAGAACGGCGCAGGTCAAAATGAAAATGCTGCAAGCGGAACTAGCACAGGTAGTGGAAATGGCACTGGAAACGGTGTTGGAAACGGTACTGGAAACGGAATCGGTAATAGTGGTACCGGAAATGGTGTTGGAAACGGAAACGGGAGCGGCACTGGGAATGGAACCGGGGCAGGGCAACAAGGTCGAAAACCGGATGCGCCCAAGCCGCAAACTTCTCCCGTAGCAATTCGGCAAGCTCCGCCACGAGAGGATTCTGATCCACCGCGATCGCGCAAGAACAAGCCCAAATGCAAAGACAACTGTAGTTTAGATGAATACTTAGGGGCAGAAGGATCGGCTCGGTTTGATTTTGATGTTGATAAAGACGGCAAGCCAACAAACATTCGGTTGAGAACATCGAGCGGCAATGCAGAGGTCGATCGTAAAGCGCAAGAAGCGATCGAACGTCGTCGGTATGAAGCTTCCGAAAATGGTTATCAAGGACAGCGCATTCGCGTAACTTCAGAGATGGAAAACTCTGATTTCCAGCGCCAAAATGCTGAACGCCGTCGAACCGAGGAAGCGCAACGGGCAGAGCAGGATGCCCAACGCGCTGCACAGGAGCGCTTAGAGCAAGAGCGGCTTCAGCGTGAGGCGCAGGAGAGCCGTCCACCTGCCGCCGCTTCACAACCAACTACACCTCCAGCATCGGCACCGCCCGTAGAATCGACTGTACCTCCATCGGTGGCACCGTCTCCAGAAGTGACTCCTGTGGAGCCTCCTCCAGAAGCACCACCCGTTGAAGCGCCTCCTGTAGAAGCACCGCCGCCTGCGGAACCACCTCCAGAAGTGACTCCTGTGGAGCCTCCCCCTGCCGAAGCACCGCCCGTCGAAGCACCTCCAGAAGCACCACCCGTCGAACCGCCTCCTGTGGAAGCACCACCACCTGTAGAACCCCCTGCCGAAGCACCTCCTGCAGAAGCAGCACCTCCAGGTCAATAAGGCTGTATCTAAATTAGCGAACAGTTTCTTTGGAGTTGAGTTTAGTGCTAAACGCAACTCCAACACGGATTCTATGACAATAGACTTACTGATAGGGAGACGATCCAAGGAAAACGAAAACGCAAGAAATAACGGCTCCTATAACAACTTTGATGTCTAAAAGATCTGGGCGATTAGCAGAGGTATGAACAAATTTATCAATATCAGTGTCTCTATCCATTAATACTTGTATTCATCTTCGCATTGGCATCTTATCTAACGCGGCCGACATATCCAGATAGCGATCGCTAAACTGCTAAATCAGTTCAGAAAGCAGAAAATTACAAGTACAAATTGAAAACTCAGTTTTGAGTTTCTGAGAACGTTCGATTGTGCCCGCTTCAATGCAGCAGAATTTCATCTATTTAACCTTGTTCAATCGTTCTAGACGAAGCTGATGTTCTTGGCTAAATAGCACTTGAAACGTCAGCAATACAACGCCGATCGTTCCTAGCGCAGTACCAGAGGCAATCATAAAGATGATGACAATCTGATAGCGGACAGCATCGATCGGACTTGCTCCTGCTAAAATCTGCCCTGTCATCATTCCTGGTAAACTGACCAATCCCATCACCAGCATCGAGTTGATCGTCGGAATCATCCCCGTCCGCAGTGCTTCTTGAATCGGCTTGTGGGCTGCCTCCCATCGGGTTGCGCCTAGCGCCAAAAACGCTTCGATCTGCTCCCGACGGCTCACCAAGTCCTCAGTGAAGCGATCGAGCGCTAGAGAAATGCCTGTGAGAGCATTTCCTAACACCATGCCCAGAAGCGGAATTATATACTGAGGGTCGTACCAGGGTTCAACACGAATAATGCCACTCACTGCTAGCCCAGTCACCAAAAACGAAGAGGTCAGAATTGAGAAAAAGCTGTTCCAATAGATGCGTTTAAACCGTCTTCGAGTCCGATCGACCGCAGAAGCACCCGCCATAGCTGTCATTGCCAGCGCCACCAGCAGAACCCAGAGCGGATTGCGGAGCGTGAAAACCCATTCTAAGACATATCCCACAAGCAAAAGTTGAACGATCATCCGCACTGAAGCGATCGCTAAACGACGCTCAAGCCCTAATTGGAGAACAACAGACAGAATCACGTTAATTAAAATCAACGCCGCCGCTAAAGCGAGTTGTCCATTGCTGATCTGAATGTAGCTCTGCTCCATCACCCTCCTCCATTCAAGGTAATTTGACGATCGGTGATCCGTTGAAGCTGAGTTGGATCGTGACTCGTCCAAAGATAAGCTGTTTGTGAAGTCTCAGCCTGCCAAGCTTGCACCAATGCTTCGAGTCGTCGAGCGGTTTCCACATCCAGCGAAGCTGTTGGCTCATCGAGTAGAAGAATGCGCGGCGAAAGCTGTAAGGCTCGTAAAAAGGCAACAATTTGAGCTTCTCCACCTGAGAGGACTGCACTGGGTCGCTGCAAAAAATCTGCTGTCCGTCCTAAGAGCTTGAGATAATGCAAAATTTGATTGCGATCGTAAGTGCGATCGCGATGAATTGCCAATCGATACACCTGCTGAAGATTCTCTTCAACGGTTCCTTCTGTGAGTGCAGGGCGTTGGTGAAGATAAATCACGTGCGATCGATAGCGTGGCATAAACTGACGCTCCATCGGTTGCCCATCGAAGATAATGCGCCCTGCCTGAACCGGATCAAGACCTGCTAACGCCCGCAGTAATAAGCTTTTTCCAGCACCTGAAGGCCCCACAACAGCGATGCGATCGCCTGGAAAAACATCAAAACTAATACCCTGCCAGATCCACTGTCCCTGCAATTGTCGGCTTAAATTGACGACTGAAAGGAGAGAGCCATGAGCAAGCCCCGCTTGAGTATCTCTCTGTTTAATTGGCTCATTCATTGGCTCAGTTGTCACTGGCATCTCCTTGGTCAAAACCCTATTTTTGTCAACAACCCTATTTTGTCAACAACCCTATCGATATTTAGTCTAGGTCGTCAGTTTCATTTTGTTGAAGTTGCATCATGGTCGGGTAAAGTGCGTTCTACCCGACGCACGCTGGAGAACGCATACCCACCTAAGCCGACTAGAACGAGTCCTAACGAGGTGATGATATACAGAAGCGCTACTCCTGCACCCTTTCCAGTGCCAACGATGCTACCAAAAATAGATGTTAGCCCGCTGCTAGTCATCATTGCAGGCTCAAACACTCGATCGGCAAGCGGTCCAGCAATCAGCAGCGCGATCGCGGAAACGAGCTGTAAAATTAGCGATCGCGCCGCAAGAACCCGTCCCTGGACATCGGGGTTCACCTTTGCTATCCAGATGGCTTGTTCAGAACTGGTGAGCAGCGGAAAATTGAGCGAAGAACAGAATTGAGCAGGAAACCAGACCGACGGCATCCGAGCCAGACCAAAAATCGTTTTGCTCAAGCCCGCCCCGATCATTCCCAACAATACCCCGTGAATGCGCCGTTTCGGTCCTCCCCAGACACTTAAAATCAATGCTCCAGTCACCCCACCTAACCCTGCCGCAGACGCGATCGTGCCGAGTATCCGGGCATCATTTCCGGTGCGGGCCAGAATTAGAGGGGCGTAGACGGCACCTCCTACATCATGAGCAAACCAAAATAGAGACATTAAGATAACCATCGCCCGTAAGCCAGGACGTGCGGCAATGTAGCGAAAGCCAAAAACAAGTTGATGCCAGATTGTGGTCGCCGTTTGGTGGTCTTTCTGGCTGAATTCGAGTTGAGGAATCCGCATGGGCAGGACTGTTATCAACGCAATGACGAAAGCGATCAGGTCAATAATGGCAATCCCTCCTAGCCCGATCGCGGCGTAGAACGCACCCGCCAAAGCCGGCGCGAGAACAATTGCTCCATAATGAATCGAGGCATTGAGGCTGCTTGCGCGCCCATATTGATGTTTAGGAACCAGCAGAGCGATCGAAGCCGAGTGAGCAAGCGCCTGAATTTCGATAAAAATTCCTTCGATCGCTCCCAGCGCATAGATATGCCAAAGTTGTAACTGCTGAGTGAGAAACAGACACAGAATCGTCAGCGTCGAGAGCGCAGCCATAGTATCCCCAATCAGCAGCAGCCATTTGCGATTCCAACGGTCTATAATCAGGCTGGCAAAAAACATGACGAAGATGCTAGGCAGGGCAGAAAAGAATCCCACTAATGCCAGTGCGGTTGCTTGTCCTGTGAGTTCCCATGCCCAAATCTGAATCGCAAAACTGGTCATGCGGCTACCAAAGGTAGAAACAAGCTGACCTAGCCAAATGATAAGAAAAGTACGCATGGGGATGTAATGACTAAGTTTCAGTCTCTACGTTAGGCAGCAGTGCTTTAGCGGGCAGCAGAAGCTCTTGAACTTGCTTCAGGATCAGTTCAGCCGCGATCGGTCCTTCAATGCGGCTCCAAAGTTGATAATCGACAAAGTGAACTCGTTTGGCTTGACTCGCAGGCAGCGATTGAAGAATGGGATTTTTGCTCCATTCTTTCTGAACTTGCTCTACGGTACTGTTGCCACTTGCCATCACAATAATGGTATCAGCATTAATTTGAGGCAAGGCTTCTAGAGAAATGTTGATTTCGCCAGAATTCGTTGTAGGCACTACAAGCTGAAAGCCAAGATCTTTGAGCAATCCACCTGCATATGTGGTGTCGGTAAAGACTTCAATCTGATTTGTTGCCGAAACTGCTACTAAAAGGAGCTTCGAGGTTTGAGTAATCGGTTTGAGCTTATTTCTAGCGATCGCGATTCGCTGCTGATGTTGCTCGATCTTTCGTTGAGCCTGAACCTCTCGATTCAGCGCCTTGCCCAACTTCAAAAGGCTGTCCTGCCAACGCTCTTGATTAGATGGCTCTAGGGGTAGGGTGGGCGCAATTTTTGCAAGCGGCGGATAGAGAGAGGGTTCGATCCGTCCTAAGATCAAATCAGGCTTTAGTTTCAGAATGGCTTCAAGAGAAGGAGTTTGCCATGTGCCGACATGAATTGGAGGCTGAGTCACGCGATCGCCAAGATACTTAATTTGTACTGTTGGCTCTCCTGAATTTGGAGAACCGACTAAAGCGCGTCTGTCTTCTGCATAGCCTACGGGTTGTATTCCTAGTGTTAGGAGCAGATCAAGCGCATGGGGATCAAGCGCAACAACACGCTGAGCTTGATCACAGATCCTCGTGACTCCCGATCGGTGCTGGATACTTCGACAAGATGCCTCTGAGCCAACAGACGAGGTATCTACGCCCTTCTGAGAAGCCGGATTACCGCAGCCTGCGATCGAGAAGAGTGTCAGAGTCGCGAGCAAGAGCGACTTGTTAGCAACTTGTGCATGAAGCCAGTCTTTCTTGATCCTTTGAGCCGTTGGTGCCACTACTTGTTCTCCACCGCTACTGCTTTTTCTGCTCGACTAAATGCTGAAAGAGATCATCTAACACTTGGTTTGCCCCAATCATTCCCCATCCGGCAACCCAAATATAACCATCTACTTCATACACTTTGTTCTCTTTAACAGGCTTCAACTGTGACCACAGTGGATGCTGCTTAAACTGCGTTAGGTTCGATTCGTTGTGATCTCCCAAGAGCAAGAAAATGGCATCCCCGTCCATTTGAGGAATTAGCTCTAAAGACATGCGTTCCCACAGTTTGTCTTTATTCTGAGCAGAAGGACGGGGCAAACCCACTTCTTGCAAAATCAGTCCGCTGAAGGACTGTTTCATATAGATACGAACATTGTTTTGCCAGAAATTAACAACCGAGATCTGGGTTTGGGGTCGACGATCGCCCATCGATTTCTTGAAAGTTTGCACTCGTTGTTCGTAGTTTTGCAACAGCTTTTCTGCTTCTGGAGTTTTACCCAACGCTTCCGCTTCTTTTTTCAACCATGTTTTCCACAAACGGTTGTCATCAGTTTGAACAAAAACTGTTGGCGCAATTCGAGCTAGTTTGTCGTAGACCTCTTTGCCATCCCAAGTTGATCCCAAAATCAGATCTGGCTTTAGCAGAAGGATTTTTTCTAAGTTAGGTTGGCTATACGTTCCGACATTTTCAATGCCTTGAGTTTGATTGGCGAGATAGTCGATAAACTTGCCGTTGTCGAGCGTAACTGCTCCAACTGGTTTCACTCCCAAAGCTAAAACATTATCAAGATTGCTCAGCACAACCACTCGTTTCGGATTGGGCGGAACACAGGTCTGGCCCATGCCATGTTTTACGGTTCGGCAGGGCGTTGTTGCAGTCGGAGCGCTAGGCTTATTGCTATTTGTCGAATTGCAGGCTGACAACAGCAGAACTGTGAGGGGAATGAGTAGCGATCGCTTGACTACATTCAAAGCGACTGAAATCCCCTCGTCTTTATTTAGAGAGACAGGGGGGATCGAGTATGGTTGATTGGCTGACGAAGAACCGTTTAACAACGATCGCAAAAGTGTTCGCATCCGATTTGATACCTTCAACGCATGTCTGAGCAAGAGAGCCTAACGAGATTTTCAGCGGTGTATTGAGACATGGCGTAAGTATCTGTGCTGCCACAGCTACCCCGCAACTGCAAAGCCTTGCTGACACTCTCAACGACATTCGCTTGATAAGTTTCTAGGGTTTGATTGAGTGTTGCAAAGGTAATTTCAACCCGATTCTGGCTTTCGTCTTCGTTGTGATCAATCATGCGACCCATCACTTGATAGTTAAACCAATCCCAGCCGTGTTTCAGAAGCAGTTCTCGCTCTAAAACTTGCGCTGCCCAAGGAAGAATACCCCAACCTCGGTAAATTTGGTTAAAGCATTGAATGTCGCCGCTTTGGGTCAGAATTGCTGTCAGCGATTCTTGGTCTAGCCTGCCGTAATATCTGCCATCAGGAAACGCGATCGCAGTCGGCGCAAATCGATGTCCGCCAATATGACTGGCTTGCCAAATTCGCACCTCTGGATTCAGTGCCAAACGAGCAACGGTCGCGATCGCTTGGCGATAAAACGAGTGACCATACTTCGCACAGCATTTATCATGGCTGCCATGCGTACAAACGAGAATGTCTCTGGTTTGGGTTTCTACAGGTTCATCGCTCAAGCGATCGCTAGACAAGTAATCGGTTACAAGCGGTGCTACTGCTTCAAGGTTAGAAACCTGAAACTCTTGCTTGCTGTATCCCCCTGAAAGTCCGTCTTGCTGACGAAAAATCAGGACGCTGGTATGCTCTTGCTTCGGTCGATCGCGGTGAATCAGCAAAGGTCTGATAGACCGTTTATCTTGCTTGAGTTCTTGAACCAGGGTTCGCAAACTGGCTGGAATGTCTTTGGAATCAAAGGCATTCGCTGACCACGGTGGAGGGCATTCTACAAGAACGTAGATTTGAGCAGCTACAGCAGAGCCGATCAGGTCTTCACCCGCCTCCTGGGACTCCTCGGTGCAAAAGAAACTGTCTACCATTAGAACACATCCCTAAAATTCAACCGAGAGAGAACCGACCACTGTAAAAGGCGAACCTGGATACACTAGAGTGCCTTGCGCCTCGTAATATCGAGTGCCGAAGAGATTTTTGAAGTTGAGTGCAGCCCGATAGTTATCTCGTCGATAAAAGATGGTGGCATCGCCGCGCACAAATGAAGGTAACTCAATGCTGCTTGGCAGTTCGGCTTCACGATCGCCCACAAAGTAGATCCCTCCACCAAACCCTAGTCCTTTCAGACCGCCGCTCTGAATTTCATAGGTTGTCCACAAACTCGCGCTGTGTTGAGGTGCGTTGACCAATCTGCTGCCTACAGCGAGGCTGTTATCTTCACTTACAAAGGCGTCATTGTACCCATACGAGGCGATGATATTCCAGCCAGGAGCGAGTCTTCCGACCACATCTAGCTCAATGCCTCGGCTTTTGATTTCACCCGCCGCGATCGAGAAGAGACCCTCCGTATCGTTGGGATCAGTAGTGGCGACGTTGGTTTTTGTAATGCTATAAGCTGCTAGGGTTGCAGAGAGCCTGCCGCCGAAGAGTTCACTTTTAACTCCGACTTCGTACTGTGTCCCTTTTTCAGGCTCTAACAGATCTCCGCCACTTGTGAGAGCCAAAACATTCGGTTTAAACGATTTGCTAAAACTGGCATACAGCGAAACGGGTTCGATCGGTTGATAAACAATCCCAACGCGAGGAGAGAATGCGGTGTAGTTACGGCTAGAAGTCGTATCTGTCAATCGATCTTCATTCTCAAAATCGATAAAATCGAGACGAGCACCGACCAGAAGTTTGAGATTGGGTAATAACGTGATCTGATCTTGTAAATAGATACCTAATGTGTCGCTGCGTCGATCGTTATCAAACACAGTATCGAGATCAGTCGGAATTGGAGAACCGTAAACCGGATTGAAGATGTTGATTGGAGTAAACTCGGTACGTCGCAACACAGCATCATAAGTGTTTCGGCTCAATTCAAATCCTGCTAACAATTCATGCTTAACAGACCCAGTATTGAAGTTACCGATCAAATCTGTTTGTAGCCCGTAATCCTCGGCTTTCTCCTCAGAAACGGTGTATCTGCGTCGCAACGTTTCACGATCTTCGTTCAGCCGAAACGTGCGGGCTTGAGCATTGGAACGATCGGCATCAAAAATTTGAGCCATAAATGCACTCCGCACCCGCAAGTTTGGATTGAACCGGTGCTCTACAGTCAAGCTAGGTTTGTTACCTGTCAAGCGATAGCGATCGCTAGGTTCTCCCAAAAAGCGGCCAATCGGCAGTCTGAAGATTTCTGGTTCAGCAGGAAAGCCGCGATCGAAGGTTCGGTCTACGTTGACGTATTCATACTCCAACGTCAAATCCGTCGCATCACCGAGCTTAAACGTCAAAACTGGAGCTGCAACAAACACTTCACTGTTGACGAAATCGCGGAAACTTCCTGAGTTTTCGTAGGCAACATTTAAGCGATACAGCACTGACTTATCTGGCGTCAGCGGACCTGAAAAATCAATCGATGGACGGTAGAAGCTGTAGCTACCGATCGCCAATTCACCTGCATAAAAGGGATTGCTCGTCGGTTTTTTCGTAACGTAGTTCACCACGCCACCCGGCTCAAACTGCCCATACAGTACCGAAGCTGGACCTTTGAGCACTTCGATCCGCTCGATGTTGGCGGGATCAGTAAACCCAAGAAATCCATCGTCTCTAAACCCGTTTCTCAGGTTGCTAGACGCGGCCAAACCGCGAATCGTGTAGTTATCAGTCGAGCCACCGTACCCTTGCAAGACCGTCACACCACTAACGTTGCGAACCGCTTCCCCAACGCGAGTGACTTGCTGATCTTGAATCACTTGCTGAGGCACGACTTGAATGGACTGAGGAATGTCTCGCAGAGGTGTATCTGTTCTGGTTGCAGTTGTGGCACTAGGAGCACGATACCCTGGTTCTCCATCGCCTGTGACAACAACCTCTTCCTCATCGGCAGATTCTTCCTCAGACTGATCTGATGCGCGACCGGCAGGTGCAGATGGATTGGGCCGAGCGACCTCTTCCTCATCGGCAGACGGTTCAGGTTGGTTAGACTGGGTTGACGGGTTAGGGTTTGTTTGAGCTGGGTTAGGGGTTGATTCAGAAGGAGGCAGGGGCGTTGTGGCAGTTGTCGCTGGGGCAGTAACACTTAGAACCAGTCTTGGCGTGTTTTCAACAACTTGGGCAGACGGCAACCCGGCTTTGCCTGCGATCGTAACTCGCACCGTGTTAGCCCCCAAGGGCGTTACCGTGATACTAGAGATCGTGTCAGTTGGGTTGTCCTGGCGAAAAGTTTTGCCCTCCAGCAATTGCGCGTTAGCAATGTCTGTAATCAGCGTTTGACCGTAGCGGGTTGTAAAGACTTTAAGTTGCTGGTTACTTGTGCTCTCTAGAACTAGTTCAATCCCCTTAGATGTTGGCTTGACCTGCACAGCTGTGATTTGTGTAACCTCAGCCCAAGCTGGCTGAGCCATCACGACGGATGCTAGACCTGCAACGCCTAAACAAGTAAAGCCTGAAAATGACTGCGCTTTCAACATCTCTCCTCGCACGAAAACATTGGAATGGGATAACAAATTGGCATGATTAAACAGCCTCTACAGAACGAACGCTAGAGGCAAAACCACGAGTTGCGCCAAAGCTCAACCCCAAAGGAATGACAGCTTTAAACGCGAAAGCTTTTTATTAGTCGCTTGAACAATTCTGCTAATCATGTCAAGCAGATGACATAACTTATCATTAAGCAGTGAAGTGGTTCCCCTGTCAACCGTGTTCTATTGAGGATGTTAACTTCTTGCTTCATCGATAAAACCAGTCAGATTTCGTGCTATCAGAGTCATTGAGGATCTGATCTGCTAATTTCGCTTCGATCCAGGTTCCAATCGCTAAACGACTTGCTGTGAACCTAGCTACTTGAAAGTTTGTTTCAACTCTACTTGCAATGTAGCAACTGACCGTTTAATCTTATTGAGAAACCCTCTCAGCTTATTCAACCCGTGTTTAATTCTGTTGCCAGGTTAGCGTCTCTGGCTCGTCATCACAGTCAATTCTTGCAAACCCAATTCTTGCAAACCCGCTAGGAGATGAAGAGAGTGGTCAAACCATCCTCATTAATCAGAGAAAAGGCGCGATCTCCTCAGAAGGTTATAGGAAGATCGCAGGCTTTACTCGTGGTAGGACTTGCGTTATGTTTGCTAGTTCTCTTCATCTGTTTGATAACGAGTATTACCTTTGGGGCAGCAGAGATTCACCCAAATACTGTCTTCGCTGCTTTGACGGCGTTTGATGGTTCTACCGAGCATCTAATTATCCGAACGGTAAGAATGCCACGATCGCTGATTGCGTTGATGGTCGGGGCAGCGTTAGCAGTTGCTGGAACCATTCTGCAAGGACTGACTCGCAATCCTCTAGCTTCACCAGATATTTTGGGCATCAACAGTGGTGCAGCATTTGCAATGGTGCTAGTTTTGTTCCTCCTGGGTGGTGTCTCTGCTCCGGTCTATGTCGGATTTGCCTTTCTTGGTGCAGGACTCACGGCGATCGCAGTCTATTTATTGGGATCTTTGGGTCGAAGCGGTATGACCCCATTGAAGCTTGTATTAGCGGGGTCTGCTCTAACTTATCTCCTCTTTTCACTCACGACAAGCATTCTGATTCTCGATCAAGAAACGCTGGATGAAATTCGTTTTTGGTTAGCGGGATCAGTGGCAGGACGAGATGTGAGCTTATTTTTGCAGGTGCTTCCTTGCATGGTTGTTGGTCTACTCATGGCGTTTGCAATGGGTAAACCGTTAACAACGTTAGCGTTAGGTGAAGATGTCGCAACGGGATTAGGACTGAAAACAGGGTGGGTAAAAGTGACGGCAATAGTTGTAGTGGTGCTATTGGCAGGCAGCGCTGTCGCGATCGCAGGACCCATTTCGTTTATTGGGCTGATTGTTCCGCACGTTGCTCGGTTTTTGATTGGTACTGATTATCGTTGGTTGCTTCCCTATTCCGCCTGTCTCGGTGGCATTCTCTTACTGCTAGCAGATATTGGTGCTCGTTTAATCCTCAAACCTCAAGAGATTCCGGTTGGGATTATGACCAGTCTTCTAGGAGCACCGTTCTTTATTTATTTAGCGCGATCGCGGGTGAAACGATGAATCATTGGATTACGGTTCGTTCTCGGCAGATTTCGTTTCGCATTGATCGGCGTGTTCCCATTGTTTTAGTCGTATTGGGGCTGATAACCTTAGCGATCGTGCTTCTAAGTTTGGGACAAGGTGAATATCCTATTTCGCCTATTGATGTATTAAAGACATTATTAAAAATTGAGACAGATAACGCTGATTACGATTTCATTATTCACACGTTGCGGTTGCCGCGTGCATTGATTGCTTTTCTGGTTGGGGTTGGATTTGCGATTTCTGGAGCAATCCTACAAGGAATAACACGCAATCCACTTGCCGCTCCAGATATAATTGGCATTAATGCAGGCGCGAGCGTAGTCGCCGTTAGCTTCATTGTGCTATTTCCATCTGTTCCAGGGTTTGTGCTCCCGATCGCGGCATTTGCAGGAGCATTTGTAGCTGCAATTTTAATTTATCTGCTCGCATGGGATGGAGGAAGTTCACCGATTCGTTTAATTTTAATCGGTGTAGGCATTGCGGCTTTTACCAATGCTGTTATTTCAGTTATGCTCACGTTTGGACAGATCAATAGCGTTAGCCAAGCGTGGATTTGGATAACGGGAAGCGTCTACGGACGCAGTTGGGAGCATCTCTTGCCGCTTTTGCCCTGGCTCATCGTCCTTATTCCGCTGGCGCTGTTGCTGTCTCGCGATTTGAATGTTTTGCATTTAGGAGACGATGTGGCGCGGGGAGTGGGGAGCCGAGTTGAATGGCAGCGTGTCCTGTTGTTAATTACAAGTGTTGCGCTCACGGGTGCTTCGGTAGCAACAGCAGGCACCGTTGGATTTGTTGGACTAATGGCTCCTCATCTAGCTCGGCAATTAGTCGGAACCGCTTATGAGGGATTATTGCCCACGGCTGCCCTCATGGGGGGCATGATCACAGTTCTAGCTGATTTGCTTGGGCGGACGCTGTTTGCTCCAACTGAGCTACCCTGTGGTGTGATTACCGCCACGATCGGCGCACCCTATTTTCTTTACTTGCTATACCAAAATCGTCATCAATGAATGCAGAAAATTCCGCAGTAACTGCGCAAGCGCTCTCGCAAAGAATCGCACTCACTACTCGCAAGCTCACTCTAGCTTACGATGGTGCATCTGTAATTTCAGACTTGGATCTGGCGATTCCAGCCGGAAAAATCACCGTTCTCGTTGGCTCAAACGGGTGCGGTAAGTCTACGCTGCTGCGTGGCTTAGCTCGGTTGCTTAAACCTCGTCATGGTACTGTCTACCTCGATAGTGCTTCTATCTTTAAGCTGTCTACCAAAGAAGTTGCGAAACGGTTGGGTATTTTGCCCCAAGGACCCGTTGCTCCCGAAGGTTTGACAGTTCGAGAATTAGTAGCACAGGGACGCTATCCGCATCAAAATTGGCTACAACAGTGGTCAAAAGAAGATGAGTGGATGGTAGAGCAAGCTTTGTCAATTACTGACATGATCGAGCTAGCCGATCGATCGTTAGACACGCTTTCTGGAGGTCAGCGACAGCGAGCCTGGATTGCTATGTCGCTGTCGCAAAACACAGATATTCTCTTGCTCGACGAACCAACTACATTCCTTGATTTAGCACATCAGATCGAAGTTCTAGATTTGCTCTACGATTTGAATCAAACCCAAGGACGAACGATCGTGATGGTGCTGCACGACTTGAATCAAGCCTGCCGATACGCCGATTGTTTGGTTGCGATCGCGCAAGGACAGGTTGTAGCTCAGGGAGAACCTGCCCAGATTATGACGGAAGCGTTAGTGCGAGAGGTGTTTGGGCTAGAGAGCCGGATTATTCAAGATCCGGTTGCCGGAACACCGCTTTGCATTCCCGTTGGTCGGCGTCGATAAGTTGACGATTCCCCCTCAAAATACCTGGCGGGATACGAGATGAGCTTCGATGTCTTGTCGCGATCGCCAAACGGGACGTAACTGTTTTTGAATCGCAAATGGTAACTGATCGGTTTGATGCGGCGAATTAGGCTGAGTCAAGTTGCCATAGGTGTTCAGTACCTTGGCTTTCACTGGGTTAGAAAACTCCACGACTGCAATGAATGAGTCGCCACCAATGTTCGTAAATTGTCCATCTCCAGTGGGTACAAACCAGAGATTGCGAAAGATTCCTAGGGGATCTTCTGCACCATCTGCGGGCAAATCTTTACCTGCATGTTGAATCCGAAAGACCTTGCCCCACGGGACATCGAGAGAACCATAGTCTGCCTCAATTTTCTGAGCAGCGGCTGTCAAGGCAGCGATCGCGGTTTCAGGATCAGCAATGCCATTGGGTGTGCTAAGTGGTGAATCTAGATGCCAAGATGTTGCAAAAAAATTGGACAAGTCAAGCTCTTGTACCCAAGCCGCAAACAGGACTGCGCCTCGGCTTTCTGGCTCTGTATGTCGATCCCAGTTGGCTAACACCTCGGCCGCTCGACGAGTTAATTCATCCTCTTGTTGCTGTGCTAGCAGAATCAGATCATCCAGCAAACGGTCTGCTAGTTCTGAGCGAGTGGAGTACTTCAACTCAATGACATCCTCAAATGAAAGATTGGCATTTTCTTGCAGCATTCGGGCTGAACGTTGCGCTCGAAAATTCATTGAGCCGTTAGGAGCGATATAAGGCGGATAATCCGTGGGCTTGAGTGGTGCAGGAAATGTGGTTGTCCAGGGTGGATCGTTCGCGTTTTGCACCCACCCACTAGCGGGATCAACCACTTTAGGCAGGTCGCGGTAGGGGTGAGTTTTAGTCCACAGTGTTGCGGAGGTATTACCAGGAATCAACTCTTTCCAGAATTTAAAATCTCCATGAGGACGAATCGGAACTCGACCGTTAAACAGATGCATAATATGTCCGGCACAATCGGCATATAGGACCGTAAACATGGGAATTTGCAGTCGTTTCAAGGCAGCCTCAAACTGAGATAGGTTATTGGCGCGTGCCATCTTCCACCATTGCTCTAAGGCTCTTGGTTGATCCAGTCCAACGACTCGAATTGCGATCGCGCGACCATCTGGTGTATGTATCACTGGGCCATGAATCGAGTGTTGGACTGGAAAAGATTTTTCCTGAATGGTTCCATCGCTTTGTTTAATTTTTAGAGTTTGCTGCTTGGCTTTAAAGTCGCAAATTTTACCATTCCAGCGATAACCACCTTCGGCTAGTTCTAGTTCATAAGCAGTCCAACCATGGTGAGTATTGACGGTGTGAGTCCACCCCAGAGAATTGTTAAAGGCAATCTCTAAAACGGGTGTACCGACTAAGGCGGCTCCGTAGGCATCAATTCCAGGAGCAGTGAGTTGAGCTTCGTACCAGAGAAACAAGTCAGACCAGTATAAGTGTGGATTTGCTAGCAGCATAGCGTTGCCGCTTTTGGAATGAGATGGCGCGATCGCCCAGCCATTAGAGCCAGGTACATGCTCGCTAACGACTTCCTCTTGCTCGATAATTCCTGCAACTTTTTCAGGATTCACTATAAACGTGAAATTGAGCACCCGCTGAGTGTGTGCCAAAACATCTACTGCGGTGACTGGCAGCACGACTTTAAATGTATCATCGATCGATTCAGGATGCTGTCGAGCATAGGCGTTCATTCCATCGGCGAAAGCATCAAGATAGCGACGAAATCTGGGAGTCTGTGCCGCATACCATTGACGTGCGCGGGCTGAAACATCCATCATTCGCACCCACTGATCTGATTCTAAGTAGTCCTCTCCCCAATATTCTGCTGCTCGTCCTCTCGCTTGACCATAAAGACGCAGCAGCAAATTGCCATGACTGTGCATCTGTGCCCAACCAAAGGCATGAAATAAACCCTTTGAATTTTGCGCATAGATGTGGGGAACGCCATAGGTATCCCACAGTAGTTCGGTCTGCCCGATCGCCTGTTTGTTGAGATCAGAGATCGGGACGAATACAGAATCGAGTACAGCTAGGCAACTTGAGAGTAGGCGACTCCGAAGATGAGGCGGCTTAAATCGCATAAATGACATAAACGTAGCTCAAATGGTGAACTCAAATGCTACACACAACAGGAAAACCAATTTTTTGCAAATCAATAACACAACAGATTTAAACCCCGTGAGTCATTGGCTCGGAACGAGTGCCACCTTGCTGCTGCTCGTGCGCGTTACAACAGGAATCTAGATAACAAATTTTTTAGTCATTGATTGAATCACTGACAAACTCAAATGAGAATTCCAATCATTATTAGGCGGGATAAATACTGTTATTGTCAAGCTTATCAAGATTGATATGCGTGGGTTGCTCTTGTTGAAGTTTTGCTGATCATCCTCGTCTAGTGAGTCGAATGTTTTTGAAATTTCTGTCTACCGCTCTTAATTGATAGGTCTTTGCGGGTAGAACAACCTGAAATGCATTGCTCTGTTAGTTCAACTCAACCCATTTGTGTATTGATAACTATTCTCTATTAATTACCAGTAAATTTAGCAAATCTCTTAACCCTTGTTGAGAATAACTGGCATTTGTTGTATTTTTGGTTAGTCACTACTTTTGCAATGTCATCACAGTGCAACTCTGCTCTAATGCTGGTGAGCAATTATGTGGAGATTAGTAGCCAGTACAACTAGTTGACTGCATGGTTTAGTCATTAAGTTTAAGCAGAAACGCTTCAAAGCAAATGCCCTCATAGCGAGTAGGGCTGACCTTCTGATGTAGCAGCGCGCGCGATCGCTACTATATGCACGAGCAAACTGCTTCAAAGTTGATATCAGATTTGGCAACTATTTCTTACCGATAGCCAGATTGGCTGCTTCTAAAGTTCTGGGTTCATCAAGCAGGAAGACTTCAATGTTCGCCCCTCATCATCATTTTCTCAAACAACCTCTCGATCGCTGTACATTGGTTGACCTTGTGCGTCACAGAGCGATGCATCAGCCCGACCAAACAGCGTATCGCTTTCTAGGTGATGGAGAGACAGAGACTGCTAGCCTCACTTACCAAGAATTGGATCGGCGCAGTCGAGCTATTGCAGCGCAACTGCAAGCATTCAATTTGCGGGGCGAACGAGCGTTACTGCTCTATCCACCAGGATTAGATTACATTACTGCTTTCTTTGGCTGTCTGTATGCTGGCGTGATTGCGGTTCCAGCGTATCCTCCACACAATCAGCGCAACACTCCTAGAATTCGGGCAGTTGTTGCAGACGCTAACGCTGCGATCGCGCTAACAACCAGCACTATCCAAGACAGAACTCAATTCCTGCTTGCAGACAAAACAGAATTAAACAACCTCCAATGGCTGGCAACCGACACTTTGGATGATCGCCTTGCTGAAGATTGGCAGGCTCCCGCGATCGCGGCAGATAGTTTGGCATTTCTGCAATACACCTCTGGGTCAACGGGAACGCCCAAGGGAGTGATGTTAAGTCATGGCAACTTGTTGCACAATGCTGCCATCACCTACCACTGCATGGAGCACTCCGACGCGAGCCAGTTTGTTTCTTGGTTACCGGTCTACCACGATATGGGATTAATTGGCGGAGTTTTACAGCCGCTCTATGGTGGGTTTCCTTGTACATTGATGTCGCCTGCCTCGTTTCTTCAACGTCCTTATCGCTGGCTGCAAGCAATCTCCCGCTTCGGAGGAACAACCAGCGGAGGTCCTAATTTTGCCTATGAGTTTTGCATTGAGAAGATCACGCCCGAACAACGGAAAACCCTGGATTTAAGCAGTTGGAGTGTCGCATTCAATGGGGCTGAACCGATTCGGCAGTCTACGTTACAGCGATTTGCAGATACCTTTGCTGAATGTGGGTTTCGACCTGAAGCCTTCTATCCCTGCTATGGGTTAGCTGAAGCTAGCTTAATGGTGTCAGGCAGTTGCAAAGCCGATCGACCTGTTAGTAAGACTGTAGACGCAGTTGCATTAGAGCAAAACCGGATTGTAGATACTGTATCTGAAAATCAGACAGCTTCGTGTGTGTTAGTAGGTAGTGGTCAGGCTGTTCCTGAACAGCAAATTGCGATTGCTCATCCTGAAAGTGGGACTCTTTGTGCTGAGCATGAGATTGGAGAAATTTGGGTATCAGGTCCGAGTATAGGTCGAGGCTACTGGAATCGGTTTGAGGAGACAGTTAGCACGTTTCAAGCCTATTTATCTGATGCCCACGAGGGTCCCTTTTTACGGACTGGTGATTTAGGCTTCTTGTATCAAGGGGAACTATTTGTTACCGGACGAGCCAAAGATTTAATCATCATTCGGGGACGTAACCTTTATCCACAAGACCTTGAACTTGTAGCAGAACAAAGTCATTCTGCTTTGAGAGCAAGCAGTAGTGCGGCGTTTGCTGTTGAAGTTGGCACTGAAGAACAATTGGTCGTGGTGCAAGAGGTCGAATTTCGCCAAAAACCAGATGTAGCAGAGGTGACAGCGGCCATTCGTCAAGCGATCGCAGAAGCGTATGAGGTACAAGCCTACGGCGTTGTGCTGATCAAGCCAGGAACCATCCCGAAAACTTCCAGTGGTAAAATTCAGCGTCGTGCGTGTCGATCGGAGTTTCTTGTAGGCAAGCTACAAGTGTTGGGGAGCAGCATTCTAGAAGTAACCGAGACTGATAGTGACGATCGTCATCTCAACCGTGAAACTCTACTGGCAACGTCTTCAGAAGCCCGCCGAACCCAGTTAGAAGCGTATCTTCAGCACCAAGTTACCCGTGTCTTAAAAGCGGCTTCTCCTGACCTTCACCAATCGCTAGCGGCTTGGGGATTAGATTCTCTCAAGATCGTTGAACTCAAAAATCAGATTGAGACGGATTTGGGAATTGAGATTGGGATGACCTGTTTCTTTAGTGGTGCAAGCATTACTCAATTAGCACAGCAGATTCTCGCGCAGCTTGAAACTGCCGCACCCGTTCTGCCCCTAACGCCAGTCGCGCGCGATCGCACCCTACCGCTATCTTTTGCGCAGGAGCGACTATGGTTTCTGGATCAGTTAGAACCAGGCAATCCGTTCTATAACCTTGCAGCGACAGTTCGATTGGTGGGACATCTTAATATTGCAGCCCTCCATCAAAGCTTGAATGCGCTAGTTGAACGGCACGAAATCTTACGCACGCGATTCGACATTGTGGATGGTCAGCCAATTCAGATCATTTCGGCTGCTCGTGTTGATCTACCCATCATTGATCTGAGCAACGTTTCATCCACAGAACAAGAATCTGAAGTCCGTCGATTGTCGTTAGAGCAGGCGCGATCGTCGTTTGACCTTCAGCAGGGTTCTTTGTTACGTGGTCAACTGGTGTCCTTGAGTAAGCATGAGCATGTCCTATTACTGTGCGCTCACCACATCATTTTTGATGGTTGGTCAACTGATGTTTTCCTCCAAGAACTCGCATCTTTTTACCAAACGTTTCTCGATCAAACCCCCTCACCTCTTCCCGCTTTACCAATTCAATACGCCGACTTTGCAACCTGGCAGCGTCAGTGGTTGCAGGGGGAGATTTTAGACGCTCAACTCACGTATTGGAAACAGCAGCTTTCGGGTAGTTTACCTGTTCTCAATTTGCCAACCGATTTTCCCCGCCCACCGATGCAAACATTTCACGGGGCAAGACGAGCGTTTGTTCTGTCTCAGCCGTTGCACCAAGCACTGCTCAAACTGAGTCAACAGGAAGACACGACATTGTTCATGACAGTGTTAGCCGCATTCAAGACGTTGCTGCATCGCTACACTGGGCAGGAAGATATTTTAGTTGGAACACCGATCGCGAATCGGAATCGGGCTGAGCTAGAAGGCTTGATTGGGTTCTTTGTAAATACATTGGTGCTGCGGACTGATCTGGCAAGCAATCCTTCTTTCAGAGAGTTATTGAGCCGAGTTCGACAAGTTGCGTTAGAAGCATACGCACATCAGGATTTGCCGTTTGAGAAGCTGGTAGAGGAAGTACAACCAGAGCGCGACTTAAGTTATTCACCCTTGTTTCAGGTCTCTTTTGTTCTGCAAAATGCTTTAACTCAAGCTCTGTCGCTATCCGATCTGACGCTGAGTCTGAAGGAGGTCGATACAGAAGTTGCAAGATTTGATTTGACGTTATTTGTAGAGGAAACGGCTGAGGGACTCGTCGGCACGCTGGAATATAACGCTGATTTATTTCAAGCAACCACGATCGCGCGTTTCATCGAGCATTTCCAAACCCTATTAGAAGGCATTGCCGCCAATCCTGATCAACGGCTGTCTGATCTACCCGTATTGACCTCTGATGAACGGCACCAACTGTTAGTTGAGTGGAACAAAACTCAGACAGACTATCCTCATGATCAATGTATTCATCGGCGATTTGAGGCACAGGTTGTACAAACACCTGATGCAGTTGCGATCGTATGTGCAGAGCAGCAATTAACCTATCAAGAATTAAACCGACGAGCAAATCAGCTTGCCCATTATCTGCAAAAGCTGGGGGTCAAACCAGAAGTTCCGGTTGGGGTTTGCATCGATCGCTCTCCTGAAATGATTATTGGTATCCTCGGCATCCTCAAAGCTGGAGGAGCTTATGTACCGATTGATCCAAGCTATCCTCAAGCGCGTTTGGCATTCATGCTAAACGATACACAAGTGCCCGTTGTGCTGACGCGATCGCCGTTGTTAGACCAATTGCCCGAAACTCAAGCAAAATTGCTCTGCTTAGATACGGATTGGGAAATTATTGAAGAGACGGATCAAAATCCTACATCCTCAGCGACACCTAATAACTTGGCGTACGTGATGTATACGTCCGGTTCTACTGGGCAACCCAAAGGGGTCAGCATCATTCATCGGGGAGTCGTGCGATTAGTTCAAAACAACCATTACGCAAACCTAACTGCCGAAGAAGTTTTTCTTCAGCTAGCATCGATCGCGTTTGATGCTTCAACGTTTGAGATTTGGGGCAGTTTGCTCAACGGAGCGCGATTAGTGCTGATGCCTCCTGGCGTTCCTTCACTGCAAGAGTTGGGTCAAGCAATTCGGCAGCACCAAATTACGACTTTGTGGCTGACGGTAGGGCTGTTTCATCAAATGGTCGATGAGCAGCTAGAGGACTTGAAACCATTACGGCAACTGTTAGCCGGGGGTGACGTTTTATCAGTTTCTCATGTGCAAAAGTTGCTGCAAGCTGTGCCAGAATTGCGTCTAATTAATGGGTATGGACCTACTGAAAATACGACATTCACCTGCTGCTATTCGATCGTACCTGACCAAGTGGAAGCAACTGTGGCGATCGGACGCCCGATCGCTAATACGCAAGTTTATCTCCTAGATGCTCAACTACAGCCCGTCCCGATCGGCGTTCCTGGAGAACTTTACATCGGCGGTGATGGACTAGCCCGTGGTTATTTCAATCGTCCAGAGCTGACGGCTGAGCGATTTATTCCTAATCCGTTTCAGAGAGAGCATGATAGTCCAATACTCCACAAAACTGGAGATTTGGCGCGGTATCGATCGGATGGCAACATTGAGTTTTTAGGTCGTTTAGACACTCAGGTAAAACTGCGAGGATTCCGCATTGAGTTGGGTGAGATTGAGACGGTACTCAGCCAACATCCAGCAGTGCAAACGAGCGTTGTGGTGGTTCGAGAAGACGAACATAACAACCAGAGTTTGGTTGCGCATGTGGTGCCGCATCAGGCATTCTCACCTACAACTGCCGACTTCCGTTCTTTCTTGTCGGCAAAACTGCCGGAATACATGATTCCATCGCACTTTGTATGTTTAGAAGCGTTGCCTCTCACTTCAAATGGCAAAGTAGATCGTTGTGCCTTACCTGCACCAGACAAGCTAGAACGAGAGACCTCTTTTGTTGCGCCTCGCACTGCCACAGAGCAACAGTTAGCTGAGATTTGGGCGAAGGTGCTAGGGCTGCAACAGGTTGGAATTCATGACAATTTCTTCGAGTTAGGAGGGCACTCGCTGCTGGCAACCCAACTGATTGCCAAAATACGAGACACGCTGCACGTGGAACTGCCGTTGCGCTGTCTATTCCAAACTCCGACGATCGCTAGCCTAGCAAATACCATTGCTCAGACAAAATTGCTGGAACTCCAACCCCTAAATAGCCTACCTACGATCGCGCCCGATCTGAGCCAACGCTACCAGCCGTTCCCCTTGAATGAAATGCAGCAAGCTTATTGGCTAGGCAGAACGAGCATTTTTGAAATGGGGAATGTCGCGATTCACGGTTATGTCGAGATTGAAAGCGACGAGCTAGACCTAGAACGGTTTAATCTAGCATGGCAGCGATTAGTAGAACGTCACGATATGCTGCGAGCGATCGTGACACCAGATGGACACCAGCAAATTTTGCAGCAGGTGCCGACCTATGAAATTCCAGTATTGGATTTGCGGGGACAAGAACCGGGACAGGTAGAGTCGCAATTGCAAGCCATTCGAGAGGAATTGTCGCATCAAGTCTTACCGCTCGATCGTTTTCCTTTATTTGATCTGCGAGCGTCTCGATTGAGCGATCGTCGAATTCGTCTGCACATCAGCATGGATGCCATTTGTTTAGATGGCTGGAGCTATCAAATTCTGTTCCGGGATTTGATGCAGCTTTACCGAAATCCAGATGCCGCATTGATGCCCCTAGAAGTTTCTTTTCGGGACTATGTTTTGGCAGTGCTGGATCTGCAAAACTCCCCAATTTACGAGCAATCTTTGCAGTATTGGCGCGATCGTCTAGCAACGTTACCTCCTGCACCGGAGCTACCTCTAGCGAAGGCTCCGAGTTCGCTCACGCAACCCCGCTTCAAGCGTTGGAGCGCTACTTTAGCTCCTGAACTTTGGCAACGGTTAAAGGCTCGATCGGGTCGATCCGGACTGTCTCCCACAGGCGTTTTGTTAGCGGTCTACGCTGAAGTTCTTGCGACTTGGAGTAAGAGTCCACGCTTTACGCTCAACGTACCGCGCTTTAACCGACTGCCACTCCACCCGCAGGTGAATGACTTGATTGGTGAATTTGCCTCGTTTACGCTGCTAGAGGTTGATCACACTTATCCTGCTTCTTTTGAGGTTAGGGCACAACGCTTGCAGGCCCAACTTTGGCAAGATTTAGAGCATCCCTATGTTAGTGGTGTGCGAGTGCTGCGGGAACTGGCGCAAGCTCATGGTAAGACGACGGGAATTCCCATGCCGATCGTGTTCACAACTTATCCACAAAATACACCTGGAGAAACCAATTCCTCGATCGCGACCCTGATTCAAGAACTGGGAGACATTATTTATATCCTCGGACAAACTCCCCAAGTTTGGATTGATAGCCAGTTTAGTGAGGCAGAAGGCGCACTGTATTTGAACTGGGATGCTGTAGAAGAACTCTTCCCAGCGGGCATGTTAGATGATATGTTTGCTGCCTACTGTGGCTTACTACAACGGCTCGCAACCGAAGAGACAACATGGCAGGAAACTAACCGACAATTATTGCCTTCAGTTCAGCAAGTACAACAGAATGCAATTCGTACCAACCAAACTTCGATTCCAGACAAGCTCTTGCATACGCTGTTTGCCGATCAAGTTGTTCAACGGCCTCAACAGGTTGCTGTGATTGCGTCTGATTGCACTCTCACCTACGAGGAATTATTCCAGCGATCGAATCAGGTAGGACATCGGTTGCGCCAATTAGGAGTACACCCGAATCAGCTTGTGGCGATTGTCATGGATAAAGGCTGGGAGCAAATTGTTGCAGTGATGGGTATTCTCAATGCTGGAGCTGCCTATTTACCGATTGATCCAGAATTGCCGCTAGAACGGCTTCAGTATGTTTTAGAGAATGCTGAAGTAGCGGTTGTATTAACCCAATCGTGGTTGTGTGAGCGATTACAAGAATTAACAATCGCCCAATCCATTTGCGTCGATACCAATGTATTGAACAAGGAACCAGTAACGCTACTTGAACCCGTACAGCAACTCGATGATCTCGCCTATGTAATTTACACCTCTGGCTCAACAGGATTGCCTAAAGGTGTGATGATTGCTCACCGAGGTGTGGTGAATACGATCGTTCAGACGAATCAGCATTTCCAGATTGGCAGTCGCGATCGCGTGTTGGCACTAACAGCGCTGCATCACGATATGTCAGTCTACGACATCTTCGGCGCGTTAGCCGCAGGCGGAACCCTAGTGATCCCGAATGCAGCGCTTCGACGCGATCCCGCGCATTGGGCAGAGTTAATGAGGTGCGAACAGGTAACGATTTGGAACTCGGTTCCTGCCATGATGGAGATGCTGTTAGAGTATGCTGCCGAACGTTCCGACGTACTTCCTGGGAGTTTGCAGTGGGCATTTTTAGGCGGCGACTGGATTTCTGTAACGTTGCCCGATCGTCTTAAAGCGTTGGTTCCAGAAGCGCAAGTCGTTAGCGTCGGAGGACCGACCGAGACGACTTTATGGAACATTTGGTATCCGGTTGAAACCGTTGACCCTAGCTGGAAAAGTATCCCCTACGGCAAACCGATCGCCAATACCCAGTACTACATTTTGAATCAAGCCTTGGAAGAATGCCCTGTCTGGGTTCCCGGTGAAATGTACTGTGCGGGGGTAGGTTTAGCACAAGGCTACTGGCGCAATTCTGAAAAGACGCAGGAGAGTTTTATTCAACATCCCGTAACAGGTGTGCGATTGTATCGCACCGGGGATTTAGGGCGCTATCTACCCGATGGCAACATTGAGTTTCTAGGTAGAGACGACTTCCGACTCAAGATTCGCGGACAACGAATTGAGGCAGGAGAAATCGAAGCAGTTCTCAATCATCATCCACTGGTGCGATCGAGCGTTGTGATGGCAGTGGGTGAACAGCCTAACCGTCAGATTCTAGCGGCTTACGTTGTCACAGCATCAGAAGCGACTCCCACCGTAGAAGAACTGCGTCAATTTCTGCTCCAAAAACTGCCAGAATATATGGTGCCTGCTGCATTCTTGATGTTGGATGCACTGCCTCTAACACCCAACGGCAAAGTTGATCGTCGTTCGCTCGCCGCACTTCCCTTATCCAATCTCGATGGCATTTCATCTCAAAGAGATTTTGCTGCGCCTCAGACTGCTCTAGAAAAGGTGCTAGCAGGGATTTGGGCAGACGTGTTGCAACTTGAACAGGTTGGCATTCACGATAATTTCTTTCTTGATTTAGGCGGCAACTCTTTACTAGCAACCCAAGTGGTATCCGCCGTTCGGGACACTCTGCAAGTAAACTTGGGCTTGCGCTGCTTGTTTGACTCACCCACGATCGCAGAGCAAGCAGCAGATTTACTCAAAGATCCTGTTCAAGCAAAGCAAGTCAAGCAAACCGCTCAATTGTTGTTAACGATCGCAGAGCTTTCTGATCACGAAGTTGAAACTTTGCTCGAAGAAAAGCGATCACACCTGCAAGTTAGCGTTTGAGGAGGGTAATCTATGAGTTCTTTCAAATTTTCTGCTCAAAAACGGGCGCTATTGGACGTGTTGCTGCGTGAACAAGGGATGAAAGCCCCTACACAAGGCATTCCTGCCCAACCTGCCAGTGATACGGCTCCGCTCTCCTTTGCTCAACAGCGACTGTGGTTTTTAGATCAGTTTGAACCTGAAAAACCGTTCTACAATCTCTCAGCAGCGGTTCGCCTACAAGGACATCTGAACGTGGGTGTTCTGGAACAGAGTTTTAATGCCATTGTTCAGCGCCACGAAGCGTTGCGAACTACGTTTAAGCAAGTAAACGGGCAACCTGTTCAAGCGATCGCAAAAAGCCGATCGGAGACAAACACCCCTGCTAATTCTGCGTTTTCTATTCCTCTATCGTTAATAGATTTGCCAGAATTGCCTGTAGCTGCACGAGAAGCAGAGGTACAGCAACTCGCCCTCGAAGAAGCTCAACAACCGTTTGATCTAGAGCGTGGTCCGTTGCTGCGAACGACATTACTGCAACTGGGTGCAACGGAGTCTGTGTTACTCCTCACAATGCACCATATCGTTGCGGATGATTGGTCGATCGGTGTGCTGATTCGAGAATTAGCAGCGTTCTATCAAGCGTTCTCGATTGGACAACCTCCAAATCTGCCTGACCTGCCTATCCAATATGCTGACTTTGCAGTTTGGCAGCAGCAACAGACAGACATGCTAGAAACGCAGCTTGCCTACTGGAAACAGAAGCTTCAGGATGTGCCTCCGCTTTTAGAACTTCCCGCCGATCGACCTCGCCCCCCAGAACAGACATTTCGAGGCGCAACTCAGTCTTTGCTGCTACCCAAGTCATTGAGTGAAGCGCTGAAAGATCTCAGCCATCAAGAGAATGTGACGCTGTTCATGACGCTGTTGGCAGCATTCAAGATCTTGTTGTATCGCTACACCAATCAAGCTGATTTGGTGGTAGGAACCACGATCGCGAACCGCAATCGGGCTGAAGTTGAAGGGTTAATTGGTATTTTCATCAATACGTTAGTTTTGCGGACTGATCTTTCAGACAATCCCAGCTTCCGCACTTTGCTGGAACGAGTGCGACAGATAACTTTAGAAGCGTATGCTCATCAGGATTTGCCGTTTGAGAAGTTGGTGGAAGAACTGCAACCCGATCGTAGCCTCAGCTATAATCCGCTGTTTCAAGTGATGTTCCAATTCCGCAATGCGCTGATGCCAGATTTGAAACTACCGGGTGTCACCCTCAGCGTGCTGCCAATTGAAACTGACACCACTCAATTTGATCTGAGCCTGGATGTGACAGAAGCGGCAGATGGGTTACAGGTATTAATTGAATACAGCACAGATTTGTTTGATGCCAGCACTATCACTCGGATGTTAGGGCATTTTCAAGCCCTGCTAACCGAAATTGTGGCAGATCCAAATCAAGTTGTATCCACCCTGCCATTACTAACAGCAACAGAAGAACAACAATTACTGAAATGGAATCAAACACATGTTGATTATTGCTTAGAGCAATGTGTTCATCAGCAATTTGAAGCTCAGGTAGAACTTACACCAGACGCGATCGCTGTTATCTTTCAAGACCAACAACTCAGCTACCAGGAACTAAACCAGCGTGCCAATCAGCTTGCCCACTATTTGCAAACATTGGGGGTGGGTGCAGATGTTTTAGTGGGAATCTGCGTCGATCGTTCTCTCGACATGATCGTTGGTATTCTCGGCGTTCTGAAAGCAGGGGGTGCTTACGTTCCTTTGGACCCGGCTTACCCTGCAAGTCGTTTAGCATTCATGCTAGCGGATGCCCAAGTTCCGGTACTGCTCACACAACAGCATCTGCGCGATCGCATCCCAGCTACACATGCTACCGTGTTGTGTCTGGATACAGATTGGCAACGCATCGCTCAGGAGCTGAAAACCAATCCGGTTAGGCATTCAACCCCAAACCATTTGGTCTATGTCATCTACACATCAGGTTCAACAGGACAGCCCAAGGGCGTGATGATTGAGCATCGATCGCTCGTCAATTACACTCAAGTTGCGGTAGAGAATTGGAAACTGGTACATAACGATCGCATTCTGCAATTTGCCTCTTTCAGCTTCGATACCAGTGCCGAAGAAATCTTTCCTTGTCTGACGTGTGGTGCAACTCTGGTGTTACGAACAGACGCTCTATCAGGGTCGATGGCTGAGTTTCTGCAAGCCTGCCAGGACTGGAACATTACTGTATTAGATTTGCCAACCGCCTACTGGCATGAACTAACGACTAGTTTGGAGCGCGATCGCTTAGCGCTGCCAGCTTCTGTTCGTCTGGTGATTATTGGAGGCGAAAAAGCGCAGTGCGATCGCTTTGCCCTTTGGCAAAAGCATGTAAACCATTCTGTACGGCTTCTGAATACTTACGGTCCAACGGAAGCTACGATCGTTTCAACCCAATGGGAGTCCAACGAGAATACATACTCAACGTTATTGATCGGTTCAGCGATTCCGAATGCTCAGGCTTATGTATTAGATCGGTTCTTGCAACTCGTACCCGTGGGAGTGCCGGGTGAATTGCACATTGGAGGTGTTGGTCTTGCGAGGGGCTATCGCAACCGTCCAGATCTCGATCGTGAAAAATTTATCGCCAACCCCTTTAGCTCTGACCCAGAAGCACGGCTCTACAAAACAGGAGACTGGGTGCGCTACCTCCCTGACGGCAACCTGGAGTACCTGGGACGCATTGATGATCAAGTCAAAATTCGCGGCTTTCGGATTGAACTGGGTGAAATTGAACTGGCACTCAATAGCCACGCAATGGTGCAGACTGCCGTGGTACTGCTGCGGGAAGATCATCCTGAGCAAAAACGGTTGGCTGCATACCTGGTGACAGAGTCAGTGTCAGAGTCAAGCAAAACGCTTGATCTCAACGCACTCCGACACTTTTTGAAAGAAAAATTGCCGGAATATATGGTGCCTGCAACGTTTGTTGTGTTGGATGCTCTGCCTTTGACTGCCAACGGTAAGATTGACCGTCGATCGCTTCCCCTTCCAGACCAAACTCGCCCCGTCCCCACCACTTTTGCTCCCTTAACCCAGGCTGAACAGCAGCTTGTGAGAATTTGGTCTGAAGTACTAGGGCTTGAGCAAGTTGATATTCATGAGAACTTTTTTGAATTGGGTGGAGATTCAATTCTCAGTATTCAAATCATTGCCAAAGCGAATCAAGTAGGACTACACATCACGCCTAAACAACTTTTCCAGCATCAAACGATCGCGGAATTAGCAGCCGTTGTTCACGCAAATCAACTAATTCAGGCTGAACAAGGTGTAGTGACCGGACGAGTTCCTCTTACACCGATTCAACAATGGTTCTTTGAGCAAGACTTTGCAGAACCGCACCACTGGAATCAAGCAGTATTGTTGGAAGTGCATGAAACGTTAGACCCCTCGTTGGTAAAACGTGTAGTGCAACACTTACTAGTGCACCATGACGCTTTACGTTCGCGGTTTACCCGTGATGCCTTGGGCTGGCAGCAGCGCAATGTTGAGCCAGATGATGTTATTCCGTTCAGCTATATTGACCTGTCAACACTGCCACTTGATCGACAACTTTCTACACTAGAAACAACGGCGACAGAACTACAGGCAAGTTTGAACTTTTCTGAAGAACCCTTGTTGCGAGTTGCATTCTTCAATTTAGGCGAGAACCGACCCGATCGATTGTTGATTGTGATCCATCATTTAGCGATCGATAGTGTTTCGTGGCGAATTTTGCTGGAGGATTTTGAGACCGCATACCAACAGCTTCAGCGAGGTGAGTCTATTCAATTTCCTGCGAAAACCACCTCATACAAACAATGGGCAGAACGCCTAAACCAATATGCGCCATCAGTGGCAGCAGAACTCGACGATTGGTTGACTGCTCTACAACATCCAACGGCTCAACTCCCCGTTGATTATCTTGGCGGAGCAAACACGATCGCCACGTCTCGTACCTTCGAGATTGCTCTTAGTGCAGCAGAAACTCAAACGTTGCTACACGACATTCCTAAAACCTACCGCACCCAAATCAATGAGGTATTGCTGACTGCTCTAGTGCAGGCAGTTGCGCCGTGGACAGGCTCGCCCACTTTACTAATAGACTTAGAAGGACACGGACGAGAAGAAATTTTTGCGGATGTTGATTTATCCCGCACGATCGGTTGGTTTACCACGCAGTTTCCGGTCTGTTTGCATCTAGAAGAAACAGCAACTTTCAGTCAGACGCTCAACGCCGTGAAAGAACAACTCCGATCGCTTCCCAATCGCGGTATTGGGTATGGCATTCTGCACTATCTCAGCCGCGATCGCCAAATTGTTGAACAACTGCAAGCCTTACCAACCGCAGACATTAGTTTCAACTATCTTGGTCAGTTTGATCAAGGGTTATCAGAGGGAAGGTTATTTCGATTATCTCAAGCGTCTAGCGGCTTAGCCTTTAGCCCCAGAGGACATCGTAGCCATTTGCTTGAAATCAACAGTTTTGTTTCAGGCGAACAATTGCATTTCAACTGGACGTATAGCGAAGCCTTACACCAACATTCTACAGTCGAAGGCTTGGCACAGAGATTTATCGAAGCTCTACGATCGCTGATTGCGCACAACCCGTCTGAAAACACGATCAACTATACCCCCTCTGATTTTTCAGATTTTCAGTGGAGTCAATGGAGCCAGACTGATCTGAACGATATTCTGACCGCAATTGGAGACGCTTGAAATGGGCAACCGCAATATTGAAGACTTCTATCCACTTTCGCCGACGCAGCAAGGCATTCTCTTTCATACCCTGTGTGCACCTCGATCGGGGATGTACTACGAACAGTTAAGCTGTACGTTGAACGGCAACCTGAACATAGAATTGTTCCAACAGGCATGGCAAGCTTTGTGCGATCGTCATTCGATCTTACGCACTGCTTTTGTTTGGGAAGGAATTAAGGAACCTGTGCAAGTCGTGCATCGACAAGTGACACTACCTTGGCAAGAACTGGACTGGCAAGCGTTCTCTCCTCGTGAGCAGCAAGAGCAATTAGAACACTTCCTCAAAACTGACCAAGAACAAGGATTTGACCTCACCCAAGCTCCCTTGATGCGCTTCACGCTGATTCGTCTAGAGCAGCAGAGCTACCGCTTTATCTGGAGCCATCACCATGTGTTGCTCGATGGTTGGTCTACTCCATTGCTGCTCAAGGAAGTCTTTGCAGATTACCAAGCCCTTTGCCAAGAACAATCCTCATCCTTGCCTCGTCCTCGACCCTACCGAGACTACATCGCCTGGATACAGCAGCAAGATTTATCAAAGGCTAAAGCATTTTGGCAGCAACGCCTTCAGGGTTTCTCAACACCAACGACGATCGAGCAAATCCTCTTAAAGAAAATTGCAACTCATTCAGACGCCGCTGATGCTCAAGTCAGCTACGACGAACAGCACATTCAACTATCAACTGCCACAACTACAGCTCTCCAGTCGTTCACGCGTCAGCATCAACTAACGCTGAATACTTTGGTGCAAGGAGCTTGGGCACTTCTCCTAAGCCGCTATAGTGGCGAGGATGATATTGTATTTGGTGCAGCGGTTTCTGGTCGTCCACCCACACTAGCGGGATCTGACGCAATGGTTGGGCTATTCATCAACACGTTGCCTGTTCGGGTGCAAGTGCAGGCAGCAGAGAATTTGTTACCCTGGCTTCAGCAACTTCAGGCACAACAGGTCGAAGCGCGTCAGTATGAGTACAGCCCTTTGGTGGAGGTGCAGGGATGGAGTGATGTACCACGCGGCTTGCCTCTATTTGAGAGTGTAGTGGTGTTTGAGAACTATCCGATCGATGCTGCTCTACAAACGCAAACGCATTTAGAAATCCGAGATATTCGTGCTTTTGAGAAAACAAATTACCCGCTAACGCTAATCGCATTTCCAGGATCAGAGTTGGGACTGAAAGTTCTGTACGATGGTCAGCGCTTTGACTTAGACGCGATCGCCCGTATGTTGGGACATCTCCAGATTCTTCTAGAAGGGATGGTTACTCATCCAAATCAATGTTTGTCTGATTTGCCCATCCTAACCAAAGCAGAACAGCAGCAGTTGATGGAATGGAATAACACACACGTTGAGTATCCTAATCAATGTATTCATCAATTATTTGAAGCACAGGTAGAACGTACACCTGATGCCATTACATTAGTGTATGGCAATGAACAATTTACCTATCGAGAATTAAATCAACGCTCTAATCAACTGGCTCACTATTTACAAACTCTGGGAGTTACTTCAGAAGTTTTGGTCGGCGTTTGTCTAGAACGATCGCCAGAAATGGTGATAGCGCTTTTAGGCATTCTCAAAGCTGGAGGGGCTTATGTGCCCTTAGATCCAGCCTATCCACAAGAGCGTTTGGCATTCATGATGAACGATGCTCAAATAACTGTTTTGTTGACGCGATCGCACTTAGCAAACACCCTACCTAAACATTCAGCAAAGTGTGTGTGTCTCGATACTGACTGGGACGTGATTTGCCAAGCAGGTGAACAGAATTTCACCCGAACCATTACAGCAGATCACCTGGCATACGTGCTCTACACCTCTGGCTCAACCGGAACGCCCAAAGGAGTGATGGGATTGCATCGAGGTGCAGTCAATCGATTGAATTGGAATCCCTACCCCTTCACATCGGATGATATTTATTGCCAAAAGACCTCTCTCAACTTTGTCGATTCTGTCTGGGAAATCTTCGCGCCTTTGCTGCACGGGATTCGCTCTGTGATCTTGCCAGATTCAGCCGTAAAAGACCCGTTGCAGTTTGTGCAAATGCTGGCTGAACAACAGGTGACACGTTTGGTTTTAGTTCCCTCGCTGCTGCGCGTCTTGTTAGAAACGATTCCAGATTTACACGATCGCTTGCCTAAATTGCAATACTGGGTCAGCAGTGGTGAAGCATTGACGATCGAGCTTTGTCAGCACTTTCGCCAACAAATGCCCCGCCAT
Organism: Myxacorys chilensis; assembly: GCF_059505265.1. Taxonomy (NCBI): domain Bacteria; kingdom Bacillati; phylum Cyanobacteriota; class Cyanophyceae; order Leptolyngbyales; family Leptolyngbyaceae; genus Myxacorys; species Myxacorys chilensis. Next base: position 55,426 of record NZ_JCACKG010000124.1, read on the forward strand.
ATTCTAATTAATTTGTATGGTTCATCCGAGGTTGCTGCTGATGTCACTTGGCATGACACCAGTACTAATTCTTTTTCTGATTGCGTTCCTATTGGTCGAGCGATCGCAAATACTCAGATTTATATCCTCGATCGTCATCTGCAACCTGTTCCGATTGGTGTGACTGGTGAGCTTTACATTGCTGGCGCAGGTTTAGCAAAGGGATATTGGAACCGTCCAGAACTCACAGCCGAAAAATTTATTTCTAACCCGTTCCGGGCTCAGAATGAGCAATCGAGGCTTTACAGAACGGGAGATTTGGGATACTTCCTGCCCAATGGGGAAGTTAAGTTTCTGGGACGATCGGATCATCAAGTAAAGCTGCGCGGAATTCGCATCGAGACGAGAGAAATCGAGTCTTGGATCAATCAGCATCCCTTTATCCAGGAAAGCGTTGTGATTGCGCGAGAAGACTCTCCTGGCACTTCTCATTTGATTGCCTATGTAGTTTCCCGCCTAGGGCAACAGCAATCCGTTGAGCCTTCTCTCAGCGACGTGTTGCGAAATTTTTTAAGCGAGAAATTACCAGAGTACATGGTGCCGATCGCGTTTATTTTGCTGGAAGTGTTTCCACTTACCCCCAACGGTAAAATTAATCGTCGTGCCTTACCCGCTCCAGAAACGTACCAACGAGCGTCAACCCATTCGTTTGTGCCACCGCAAACCCCGATCGAAGTAGAACTAGCGAACATTTGGGCGGCAGTGTTGGGGTTAGAGCAAGTGAGCATTGGAGATAACTTCTTTAATTTAGGAGGACACTCCCTCCTGGCAATGCAGCTTGTATCCCGCGTGCGTAAACAGTTTGAGGTAGAGTTAAGTTTACCTGACTTCTTTGCTGCTGCCACCATTCGGAAACTGGCGGAAACGATCGAGAATGCCATTCTTGCTCAGTCCAATCCCACCGATCTTGATCGCCTGCTAGATCAACTAGAGGCAATGGATGAAACAGCAACAGCACAGAGCATTTCGACGTCATAATCCCCAAACCTCAGCCCTTCCTAATTCAAGGAGTATTTCGGGTGCACAATCTGCGTGATGATATTCAACTTGCCGAACCCTCTGATCGCCTGACGGACATAATGACATTGTTTTCTCGCTCAGAAGCTACTTTGTTAACTGAGCGAGAATTGGAAGTTCGCGTTGACGCGATCGTTCAAGCATTTGTTAATGCCAAAGCCATCAGTACAGACATTGATTTAGTGACGATCGCAGATCAGTTCACAGATAGCCAAATTCCACTAACTGCTTGTAACGTGGATCAGTATTTCAACGAACTAACTTCCAACGTTGTTTCCCACTCAATTCATACTTCCTCACCACAATTTATTGGGCATATGACCACTGCTCTGCCTTACTTCGTGCGTCCTCTGGGGAAGCTGATGATGGCGATGAATCAAAATGTCGTCAAAGTAGAAACGGCTAAAACATTCAGCTTCTATGAGCGTCAAGCTCTAGCAATGTTGCACCGATTAATTTACGGTCGTTCAGACGATTTCTACCGTCAACACATTCAAACGAGTGAAAGTACGCTGGGCATTCTGACGACCGGGGGTACATTGGCAAATATCACAGCGCTATGGTGTGCTCGCAACGCTGCCCTCAAGCCTCAAGCTGATTTTGCGGGCGTTGAACAAGAGGGATTGTTGGCTGCGCTAGAGTTCTACGGCTACAAAGGCGCGGTGATCATTGGTTCTAGCTTGATGCACTATTCCTTTGAGAAAGCAGCAGGACTGTTAGGAATTGGCGATCGCAATCTACTCAAAATTCCAGTTGATCACAATCATCATATGGATGTGCAAGTTCTACGGAAAACGGTTGCTGAGTGCCGCGATCGCAAGCAACTCATTTTGGCAATTGTTGGGATTGCAGGCAGCACGGAGTCTGGCAGTATTGATCCGTTGGCAGAAATAGCCGTGATCGCGCGGGAAGCCAAAGTTCACTTTCATGTGGATGCCGCGTGGGGTGGTCCAGTGCTATTTTCCGAACAACACGCTCATAAGCTGGCTGGCATCGAACATGCCGATTCTGTCACCATTGACGGTCACAAGCAACTCTATTTGCCAATAGGAATCGGTATGGTTCTTCTTCGCAATCCTCACCTCGCTGCATTGATTGAGAAAAATGCTAGCTACACGGTTCGGAAAGACTCGATCGACTTAGGTAAGCGATCGCTCGAAGGCTCTCGTCCTGGCATGATTTTGTTTTTGCAAGCTGCCTTGAAGCTCATCGGCCAGCAGGGATATGCCTTGCTCATCGACGCTGGAATTCAGAAGACGCAATATCTAGCAAATCAAATTCGTCAGCGCCCAGAATTTGAACTTTTGCTAGAACCGGAACTGAATCTGCTGCTGTACCGCTATATTCCAGAACCGTTTCGGCAGAAGTTAGCAACCAGGACGCTGACGCAGGCAGAGCAGCAATCGATCAATGACTTCAACGAACTGCTGCAAAATGCTCAGCGTCAAGCGGGCAAAACTTTTATCTCTCGCACAACGTTATCCATCAACCTCTACGGACAAAAGCAAGCGATCGTGGCGTTACGAGCCGTGATTGCCAACCCCCTGACCACCAAAGCAGACATTGATGCGGTTCTCGCTGATCAACTCCAGACTGCTGCTCAGTTGCCTGTGGTTGTCTCGCCTGAGCATGCGAACTCGGAGGTGACTTGTGACCGCTAATAATCGCGCAGAACGCCTTAAACAACTCTCGCCACAAAAACGATTACTCCTGCTGCAAGCACTAAGACAACAGGCAGCAAATTCTGAAACAGCAACAACGATTTCGCGCCGTACTCAGTCCAGTCCTGCTCCGCTCTCGCTAGCTCAGCAACGATTGTGGTTTCTCGATCAGTTGGCTCCTGGCAATCCTTCTTACAATATTTCAGCAGCGGTGCGGCTTCAGGGACGCTTAGATGTAGCAGCTTTAGAACGCAGTGTTGATGAAGTTATACGGCGGCATGACGCACTACGCACTACTTTTGCAACCATAAGTGAACCTGTTCAGGTCATTGCTCCTACGCTTCCTTTCACGCTATCTGTTGTGAATTTACAGGAATTACCGGAATCGGCTCGACAAGCAGAAGTGGAGCGATCGACAATTTCAGCAGCGCAATATTCTTTTGACCTAACAACAGAACTGCTCCTTCGGGTAACGTTGCTTCAACTGAGCGAAACTGAGTCCATAGCCCTGTTGACGATGCATCACATTATCTCAGATGGCTGGTCGATCGCAGTTCTGGTGAAAGAAGTCGCAACGCTTTACTCAGCATTTTGTGAGGGCAGGTTATCTTCTCTTACAGACTTATCGATTCAGTTTGCCGATTTCGCGGTTTGGCAACAACAACCGGAGCAACTTGCCACGCTAGAGAGCCAGTTACAGTATTGGAAACACCAGTTAGCAGGTGCAGCATTGCTTCCGCCATTACCCACCGATCGACCTCGATCGACACCACCAACCTTTCGGGGAACACAGCGATCGTTTCTGCTGCCTCTTGCTTTAACTGATGCTCTCAAAGCACTAAGCCAACAAGCAGAAGCTACGCTGTTCATGACGCTTCTAGCTGCATTTCAGTCTTTGTTGTATTGCTATACCCAACAGAACGATATTTTGGTAGGAACTCCGATCGCCAATCGTAATCTACCCGAATTAGAGAACCTGATTGGCTGCTTTGTGAATACTCTAGTGCTAAGAACGTCTCTCAATGCTGATTCTAGCTTCCAAGATGTGTTAGCGCGATCGCGTCAGGTTACTTTGGAAGCCTTTGCTCATGCCGATGTTCCGTTTGAGAAGTTAGTGGAGGAATTACAACCTCAGCGAAGTCTTAGTTGCAACCCACTATTTCAGGTTTGGTTTGCTCTGCACAATACTCCATTGCCTAGCTTGGAGTTACCCGGACTTTCTATCAGTCCACTGGAGATCGAGAGTGGCATGACTCGACATGACCTGAGCCTACACCTGTGGGAAACGCCATCTGGATTGCAGGGAACATGGGAGTACAAAACTGATTTATTTGATGCAGTAACCTGCGATCGTCTGATCCAACATTTCACAGCTTTCCTGAACAAAATTGTCGCTGAACCTGATATTCGCCTAAGTGAACTAGCCACAATGTTTGCCGAAGCCGAAAAACAGTATCAGCTTCAGTCCGAACAAGACTTAAAAGCAGCAAGTTTAAACAAACTCAAGCTCATTCGACGAAAAGCACAACGTGCATTTTCTGATTAACCGAGGACTAACAATGGCTACTTCAAAATTTCAAAATTCTAGCCTAAAAAAGTTAGGGGCTACTAGCCGTAAAGCTGTTAGTCTCTCACCCAAGGCATTAATTAAAACAAGTTATTTCTACAAAAAAAATACGCTTCCTTTAATTGTTGAGCCAACAATCGAAGGTCTCAATTTAACAATTTGGTCTCAACAGCATCAGACCTGGATCGAAACTCAGTTATTGCAGCATGGAGGCATTCTATTTCGAGGATTTCAAGTTACGGAAGTAGCGGAATTTGAGAAATTTATGCAAGCAAATTATGGAGAGTTACTGACCTATGCTTTCCAATCAACTCCTCGCAGCCAAGTAAGCGGCAAAATTTACACTTCAACTGAATATCCAGCCGATCAGGTTATTCCGTTACACAATGAAATGTCTTATACACGAACTTACCCACTCAAAATTGCCTTCTGCTGTTTGAAAAAAGCAAGTCAGGGCGGAGAAACAACGATCGCTGATAGCCGAAAAATTTTTCAAAAAATTGATTCTACAATTCGAGAAGCATTTATTCAAAAGAAAGTGATGTATGTACGGAATTATGGAGGTGGTATTGATCTACCTTGGCAGACTGTTTTTAATACTCAAGATAAGTCTGAAGTAGAAAACTACTGCCGACAAACAGGAATAGAGTTTGAGTGGAAAGCGAATGATGGGTTGAGAACGCGTCAAGTTAGCCAAGCGATCGCTCAACATCCTAAGACGTTAGAAACAGTGTGGTTTAATCAAGCTCATTTATTTCATATTTCTAGCCTAGAACCTATCGTTCGCGGTGAACTTTTAGCCACTTTCAAACCAGAAGATTTGCCTCGTAATGTTTACTACGGTGATGGTTCTTCGATCGAAGATTCGGTTTTAGATAGGATTCGCCAGGTTTATCAGCAAGAAACTATCCTGTTTCTTTGGCAAGAGGGAGATGTGCTGTTGCTTGACAATCTATTGTCTAGTCATGGACGCACCTCTTTTTCAGGTTCACGCAAAGTTGTCGTGGGCATGGCGGAAGCATCTACACAGCAGGAGATTTAGTTAGCAATGAAAGATTTACAGACAGAAATGAGCGAGGGATTTCAACTTTCTCCCCAGCAAAAATGGGTGTGGCGATCGCAGCAGCTTGATCCTACTTTTCCTTATCGAGTTCAAGGGTCGATTATGATTGAGGGCAACCTCAATTTAGACCTGTTCAGGCAAGCTTTTCAAAGCGTGATTGATCGTCATGAAATTCTACGTACTCGATTTGTTTGCCTACCGGGAATGACAATCCCGCTACAAGTCATCCAGGATACAAATCAGCTGACGATCGCGGAACACAACCTAAGCTATTTATCGTCTTCTGAACAAGTTGCTCAGCTTAAATTGAAATGGCATGAGATAGGTCAGCAGTCTTTTGATTTTGAGCAAGGCTCAATTGTATTTGCATCTCTTATTACGTTGTCTTCGACTCAATATCTTTTGTTGATTAATTTATCTGCAATGAATGCAGATAGTTCAACTTTAATGAATTTGTTGCAAGAATTTTCTGATGTCTATTCAGCCTACTTGCAGGGAGAAGAATCAACGCAAGAACCATTGCAATACGCAGATATTGCCCAATGGCAAACTGAATTATTAGAATCAAACAACATTCAAGCTGGAAAAGCATTTTGGCAAAAGCTAGAACTCAATGCTTCAAGTTTTTCAAAGTTGCCTTTAGAGCGAAGAGTAGTTTTAGAAGGATTTCATCCTCAATGTTTGAGTTTAGAAATTAGCAAACCATTAGAGCAGAAAATCATAGCACTGTCACAATCTTACAATGTGCTAGTTTCAACAGTTCTTCTAGCATGCTGGCAAATCCTAATTTGGCAATTTAATCGCCAATTTCATCTTGTTATTGGAACTACTGTCAACGGAAGAAATTATGAAGAACTAACAACAGCATTTGGGCTGTTATCGAAGACGGTTCCGTTATCCATTGAGCTAGAGAATGAGCTAGAGTTTAGCCAAGTATTACAGCGGGCTAATCAATCTGTCCAAGACGCTGAGCAGTGGCAAGAATACTTTGATTGGAGAGATGTAACTCAAACAGAAGATGCTCAAAAAACAGAATTTCTTCCGATTAGTTTTGAGTTCCAAGAATTACCCAGAATACCCTGTCAAAATAATTTGGCAATTTCCATTCAAAAACTGTACAGCTATATTGATCGATTCAAATTAAAACTCTTCTGCACTCAACAAAATCATTCGTTAAACGCGGCGTTTCATTATGATGCTAATGCACTTGATAAAGCTGATATCCAACGTTTATCAGAGCATTTCGCTATTTTATTGGAAAGTGCCATTACACATCCGCAACGCCCGATCGCGCAGTTAAATTTATTAAGCGATCGTCACCGTCATCAACTGTTAGTTGAATTCAATCAAACTCAAGCTGATTTTCCGCAGCACCAATGTGTGCATCAACGATTTGAGGCACAAGCAGAACAAACACCTGATCAGATTGCTGTTGTCTTTGAAGATCAACAACTCACTTATCGTGAACTCAATTGCCGCGCCAATCAACTTGCTCACTATTTGCAGAAGCTTGGTGTGAACTCAGAAGTTGTGGTTGGGATTTGCTGCGATCGCTCTCTCGATTCGATCGTTGCACTACTTGGCATCCTCAAAGCTGGAGGTGCTTACCTACCTCTTGATTCAGCAATGCCAACAGAGCGGCTCACACAGATGTTGCAGGATGCTAAAGCAACTGTGCTACTGACTCAACAATCGCTGGCAAGTCATTTTGACGACTTAGCACAGCCGATTGTTTACCTTGATCGTGATCTCGACTTGATTACTCAAGAGAGTCCGCAAAATTGTAGTAGTCAAACCACACTGGAAAACCTGGCTTACGTCATCTACACATCAGGTTCTACGGGTACTCCTAAAGGTGTGGCGATCGAGCATCGACAATTGTTGAACTATCTAGATGGAATTTCGCACCAGCTAGCGTTACCCAAAGGTGCTCATTTCGCGACGGTTTCTACGTTTGCTGCCGACTTGGGAAATACAGCTATTTTTCCGGCGCTGTGTACTGGAGGCTGTTTACACATCATTTCTCAACAACGATCGATTGATCCAGAAGCACTAGCGCAGTATTGCCAAAATTATTCCATTGATTGTCTCAAGATCGTACCCTCTCATTTGTCTGCTCTGTTGACCTATGCGAATCCCAAAATATTTTTGGCGCGTCAACGCTTAATTTTAGGGGGCGAAGCATTGAGTTGGGACTTAGTGAAGACAGTGCAGGAGTTAGCGCCCGATTGCCGCATCTTTAACCATTACGGACCGACTGAAGCCACGATCGGGGTGCTGACCTACGAAGTAAAACCAGAACCACCCACCTATATTTCTAAAACCGTTCCTTTGGGTCGTCCCATTGCTAACACCCAAATTTACATCCTGGATGCCCATCTTCAGCCTGTTCCGATCAGTGCTGTGGGAGAGCTATACATCGGAGGTAATAGTCTAGCGCGAGGTTACCTGAATCGCCCGGACTTGACGGCAGAAAAATTCATTCCTCATCCCTTCATGGCTGAAACAAAGGCGCGTCTTTATAAAACCGGAGATTTAGCCCGTTACTTACCCGATGGAAATATTGAATTCTTAGGGCGAGTCGATCATCAGGTAAAAATTCGGGGATTTCGGATTGAACTTGGCGAAATTGAAGCCGTACTGAAGCAGCATTCGACAGTAAAAGAAGCAGTGGTTATCGCCACAGAAGATACGCTCGGTGAGTTGCGCTTAGTGGCCTATGTGCTGCCTCATGAGCTAGGAGTATCAGACAAATGCGAGTTGCATCGTTGGCTGAGTGAGAAACTGCCAGAGTATATGATGCCATCTGCGTTTGTGATGCTGAACACCTTGTCATTAACTGCAAATGGTAAGCTCAATTGTCAAGCACTGCCAGTTCCCGATTTTACTCACACGGCTTTAGAAAATTTTGTTGCTCCGCGCAATCCGATCGAGCAAACCTTAGCTGATATTTGGGCAGAAGTTCTGAAATTGGATCAGGTTGGTATTTACGACAACTTTTTTGAGTTAGGTGGGCATTCGCTACTGGCAACTCAGGTAGTTTCCCGTCTGCGGCAAGTCTTTCAAATAGAACTACCTCTTCATCACCTGTTTGAGGCAATGACAATAGCTAATTTAGCAGTTGTGATTGCTCAAAAGCTAGCAGAGCAAACAGATGAGACAATGCTGGCGCAAATGCTAGCAGAACTAGAAGAACTATCAGAGGAAGATGCCCAAACTGTTTTGGAAGGAGTGCAGTCATGAGTCAATTAAGCGATCGCATTGCTGGGCTATCTCCAGCTAAACGTGAATTATTGTTGCAAAAGCTAAATCAGAAAAAAGATAATTTAGGTGCTTTCATTCGTCCACTCAACCGCGAAACGAATACCTTTCCGTTGTCGTTTGCTCAGCAGCGTTTGTGGTTCATTGATCAGCTTGATCCGGGCAATCCAATTTACCAAGTTCCAGCGATCGTACGACTAACAGGCAAGTTAGATGTCGCCGCATTGGAGCAAAGTTTTAATGTATTGGTGCAACGGCATGAAATATTACGGACAACGTTTATTACAATTGCTGGACAACCTGTTCAAAACATTTCTCCAACATTAAAATTAACGATTCCAGTTACGGATTTACGATCGCACCTTGATCCTGAACAAGAAGTGCAGCGATTGGCGATCTCCGAAGCGCAAACTCCCTTTGATCTCGCTCAAGGACCGCTGCTACGAGTTCAATTACTGCATCTGAGCAGTTCCGCTTATGTTTTGCTGTTCACCCTACACCACATCATTTGCGATGGTTGGTCGATGGGAATCTTTCTGCAAGAACTGGCATCTTTGTATCAAGCGATCGTGGCTAGACAGCCTGCATCCTTGCCTGAATTACCGATTCAGTACGCCGATTTTGCCGCTTGGCAGCAGCAGTGGCTACAAGGAGAAGTACTCGAAACGCAGCTTGACTACTGGAAACAGCAGCTTTCGGGAGAGCTTCCGATTCTGAGTTTGCCGACTGATCGACCTCGACCTGCTGTGCAAACCTACCGGGGTAGCGTAGTCAATTTTGTCCTGCCACAATCCTTGGTTGCGGCTTTAACGCAACTCAGTCAGCAACAGGGAGCGACGTTATTTATGACGCTTCTTGCTGCCTTCAAAGTTCTGCTTTATCGTTACACCGGGCAGGAAGACATTCTTGTGGGTTCTGCGATCGCTAACCGCAACCGCGCCGAGACTGAAAGCCTGATTGGATTGTTCGCGAACACCTTAGTCCTGAGGTCAGATTTATCCTGCAATCCTACCTTTCGCGAATTGTTGCAACGAGTACGGACAGCGACGTTGGCTGCTTATAACCATCAAGATCTTCCCTTCGAGAAGCTCGTCGAAATTCTGCAACCCGATCGCGACCTGAGCCGCAATCCTTTATTTCAGGTGTTGTTTGCTCTGCGAAACATTCAGATGCCTACCCTGGAACTGCCTGAACTGACGTTAAGCAGCCAAGACTTAGAGCGCACTACGTCTCGGTTTGATCTATCCCTAGATCTGTGGGAATCACCAGAAGGCTTGAGCGGCGCATTTGAGTATAGCCAGGACTTGTTTGATGCTGATACTGTGCAGCGAATGGTTGGACATTTCCACACTTTGCTAGATGGAATTGTTGCTGATCCTGATCGAGCGATCGCAACTTTGCCTCTGCTAACTAACTTAGAACAGCAACAATTGATAGAGTGGAATCCCCCTTCAAGTAAGAACCTACCGAATCAATGTTTGCATCACTTGTTTGAAGCACAGGCGGCAAAATCACCAGAGGCAATTGCCGTTGTGTATGAAAACCAACAACTCACCTACCGAGAACTGAATACACGCGCGAATCAGCTTGCACGTTATTTGCAAAGGTTAGGCGTGGCTCCAGATGTTTTGGTGGGCATTTGTGTGGAGCGATCGCTTGAAATGCTGATTGGTTTGCTTGGCATTCTCAAGGCGGGTGGTGCTTATGTGCCGTTAGATCCATCCTATCCTCAAGCAAGACTGACCTTTATGCTGGAAGACTCACGCATTCCAGTTCTCTTGACCCAACACAACTTGTTAGAGAAGCTTCAACCCCAGGTGGCGCAGGTCGTTTGTTTAGATACCGATTGGGAGACGATTGCGATCGCTTCACAGGAAAATCTGGATAGTGGTGTTACAGACAAACATCTGGCTTACACCATTTACACATCAGGCTCTACTGGCAAACCCAAAGGTGTGCAGATCGAACATCGGGCACTGACAAATTTCTTGCACTCCATGCGTCAGGAACCGGGTTTAACCGCTGATGATGTGCTGCTTGCCGTAACGACGATCTCCTTTGACATTGCGGCGCTGGAACTGTACCTTCCATTAATCGTTGGTGCTCGCGTGGTGTTAGTCAGCCGTGACGTTGCCTCAAATGCAGCCCAACTTTCTAGAACTCTTCAGCAATCTAATGTCACTGTTATGCAGGCGACACCAGCAACTTGGCAACTGTTGTTAGCGGCGGGATGGCAGGGTGATCGACGGCTGAAATTGCTGTGTGGTGGTGAAGCCCTACCTAGAGAATTGGCAAACCAACTGCTCAAAAGATGTCAGTCTCTCTGGAACATGTATGGACCAACGGAAACCACGATCTGGTCAGCCATTCATCCAGTAGAGCCTGGAGAGGGTTCAGTGGTTGTGGGGCGAGCGATCGCCAACACTCAAATTTATATCTTGAACCAGCCTTCCCAGCGCGGCAGAAACATCTTTAACCCTGTTCCTGTTGGTGTACCTGGAGAGGTTTACATCGGTGGGGAGGGTTTAGCACGTGGCTACTTAAATCGCCCAGACTTGACGGCTGAGCGCTTCATCTCTTTCCAAATCGATAACTCCAAATCAATTCGTCTCTACGAAACAGGGGATCTGGGTCGTTACCGATCCGATGGCACGATCGAGGTGATTGGACGAATTGATCATCAAGTCAAAGTTCGGGGTTTCCGAATTGAGCTAGGTGAGATTAAGACCCTATTGGAACAGCATCCAGAGATCAAACAAGCTGTAGTCATCGCACGAGAGGATAATCCGGGTGATCAGCGTCTCGTGGCTTACGTAGTTCTAGCTTCAGCAGTTGGCTGCCAAGCGTCATCTCTGATTCCAAATCTACGTTGCTTTCTAAAGGCGAAGTTGCCAGATTATATGGTGCCTGCTGCGTTCGTGCTTCTAGACGTGCTTCCCCTTAACGCAAACGGCAAGCTCGATCGACGCGCTCTGCCTGCGCCCGATATTAGTACTGAGCTAGAAAACAATTTTGTTGCTTCTCGCACTGCTATTGAGGCAACGATCGCCAACATTTGGAGAGAAGTGCTCAACCTGCCCCAACATCCCTCAGTTCACGCCAACTTCTTTGAATTGGGCGGGCATTCTCTGTTGGCAACGCAAGTTGTTTCTCGTCTGCGAACAACCTTTCAAGTGGAGTTACCGCTTCGTCGTTTGTTTGAGGCACCGACGATCGCAGACTTAGCTAACGCCCTCTCTGGTAGTGCACAAAGCTCAGAAATGCCAATCGAGCGAGTTTCACAGCAAGCAGATTTGCCGCTCTCGTTTGCCCAAGAACGGCTGTGGTTTTTAGATCAACTCAAACCCGGCGATCCAGCTTATAACATTCCCGCAGCAGTGCGGCTACAAGGCGTTCTAAATGTAGCGGCGCTAGAGCAAAGCCTTAATACGATCGTGCAACGGCATGCAGTCCTACGAACCAGTTTTGTCATGCGAGCCGGACAACCGATTCAAGCGATCGCAGAAACAGTGTCGTTACAACTGCCCATTGTAGATTTGCAAAACCTGGAAGGGACTGAGCAAGAGCAGCGCATTCAACAGTTAGCAATTCAAGAGGCTCAGACTTCGTTTGATCTCGCTCAAGCTCCCTTGCTGCGTGTCACCTTGCTCCAACTTAGTGAAACCGAGCATGTCGTGCTGTTTACGATGCATCACATCATCTCCGATCGTTGGTCAATCGGGGTATTAATTCGAGAATTAATGACGTTGTACTCTGCCTATTGCACAGACACGCCGATCGCCCTGCCCGAATTGCCAATCCAGTATGCAGACTTCGCTGTTTGGCAGCGACAGCGGTTACAAGGCGAAGTGTTAGAGCAGCAGTTGAACTACTGGCAACAACAGTTAGGTGGTAAACTTCCAGTCTTACGGCTTCAGGCTGCACAATCTAGTCAATCCGTTTGTTCAACCAGCCAAAGCGAAACTCACTCATTTGCTCTGTCCTCAACCCTTTCTGATGCCCTGAATCGATTGAGCCGCGAAACAGGCACAACTTTGTTCATGACGCTACTGGCAGCCCTCAAAACTCTGCTTTATCGTCATACCGAGCAGGAAGATGTTGTAGTGGGAACCGATGTTGCCAATCGTAATCGAGCAGAAACAGAAGCGTTGATTGGATTTTTCATCAACATTTTGGTCATGCGAACTAGTTTGCAGGGCAATCCCAGCTTCAGGGAGTTGTTAGATCGGGTGCGAGAGGTTGCTTTAGGAGCTTATGCTCATCAAGATTTACCCTTCAGCAAACTTGTTGAGCATTTGCAACCAGAGCGTCACCTCAACCAAACGCCTCTGTTTCAGGTGTTGTTTGTTCTACAGAATGCGCCCATGCCCGCTCTGGAGTTGCCAAGGCTGACCTTAACTCCGCTAGAAGCTGAAAATCATGCCTCCAAATTTGATCTCGTCCTGTTTATGGTCGAAACTAGTGAGGGATTGGTCGGCACTTGGAAATACAATCCAGAGTTTTGCGATCCTTCGGAGCTTGGCAAAGCCAATCGCGCCTCTCTCACTCAGTTTTCTAAACACTTTGAAACTCTTCTAAATAGCATTGTGGCTCAACCTGATGCCCGTCTCAACACGTTAGAGATGCTGACTGAAACTGAAAAAATTGCAAAAATGACTGAACAAAAACAACGGGAAGCAGCAAATCGGCAAAAATTCAAGTTTGTCAAACCCAAAGCAGTGAGCCTACCGACAACCGAATTTGTCAAAACTGGAGAGCTACAGCCCGGAGAATCCTTGCCGCTTCTCGTTCAACCCAATCTCGTTCAACCCAATGTTGAGGAGCTTGATTTGGTGGACTGGGCAAAATCTAACCGAGCCTGGATTGAAACTCAGTTATTCAAACACGGGGGACTGTTGTTCCGAGGTTTCAACACCCATCGCGTACAAGACTTTGAGAACTTTGCTCAAGCGATTTGTCCAGAATTGTTTGGTGAATATGGCGATCTTCCTCGCGAAGGTGTGGGCGGCAAAGTCTATGGCTCTACGCCGTATCCTGCTGACAAAGCGATTTTGTTTCATAACGAAAGCTCTCACATGCATCGTTATCCCCTCAAAATCTGGTTTTTCTGTGTTCAGCCTGCCCAGCAAGGCGGAGAAACCCCGATCGTCGATTGCCGTAAACTCTACCAATTGCTCAATCCAAAGTTGAGAGAAAAATTTGCCCAAAAACAACTCATGTATGTCCGCAACTACACCGATGGGCTAGATGTGAGTTGGCAAGATTTCTTTCACACAACCGATCATGCTGTTGTTGAGCAGTACTGCCGTCAGCATAGTATTGAGTTTGAATGGACAGATAATGGTTTAAGAACCCGCGAGGTGCGGCAAGCGATCGCTCAACATCCTAAAACTGGAGACTGGGTGTTCTTCAACCAAATTCAGTTGCATCACATTGCTTATCTCGATCGCTCGGTCCGTGATTCTCTGATGGCGTTATTTGGAGAAACAAATTTGCCTCGCCATACGTATTACGGCGATGGTACTCCGATTGAAGACTCAGTGATTGAAGAAATTAGTGCGCTGTATCAACAAGCTGCGATCGCATTTCCCTGGCAAGCAGGCGATGTGTTGATGCTAGACAACATGCTGACTGCCCACGGGCGCAATCCTTATGTAGGAGCGCGCAAGATTGTAGTAGCAATGGGAGAACTCATCAGTAATCCATCGATCGCCTTATCCAAAACCGCAGTGTGAGAGAGGTTAACATCATGCAAGTTCAAGAAAGAGTGATTAACGGTTTTCGCCTATCTCCTCAGCAGAAGCGGCTTTGGGGATTGCAGCAAGATAACCCTACTTATCGAGTGCAGTGTGCAGTTCGGCTAGAAGGTTTGCTTCAGATTGAGACGTTAAAGGCGGCGTTGGTGCAGGTCTGCGATCGTCATGACATTCTTCGTACCACGTTTCAGCGTCCCGCAGGCATCAAAACGCCGCTTCAAGTGATTGCAGAATCTAGTACGTTTGACTGGCGAGAAATCGATTTGCAGGACTACGATGTGGAGCAACAAGCCCAGCAAATCGAGATTTTGTTTCAACAAGAGCAACTTATCCCGTTCAATTGGCAACATTCGCTACTGCGTGGTTCGCTTCTTGTCTTATCTCAGCAGCAGCACATTTTACTCCTGAGCCTACCAGCGCTCTGTGCTGACAACTGGAGCATTTCACGGCTCGTTGAGGCATTGTGTCAGTCTTACAAGGCGTGTCTGCAAGGAACAAAACCGCAGGATGAAGTGATGCAGTATATTCAGTTTGCTGAATGGCAAAACGAACTCTTGGAAGAGGATACGGAGGGGCAGAGCTATTGGCAGAAGCGTAAAGTTTCCTCTTCGACAGCGTTAACGTTGCCGTTTGAGAAAAAGTCGCAAGCAAACTCGTCAAGTTTTGCGATCGACTCTGTAGAGTGGCAGATTCAGCCTGAAATTGTTGCTAAGATTTCAGCTCTTGCCCAATCAATGGATACTACGCCTTCTAGCGTCTTGTTGGCATGTTGGCAAATTCTACTGTCACGCTTTGTGGGACAGTCAGATTTGACAGTGGGTGTTGCCATGAATGGGCGCAAATATGAGGAGTTAGAAACGACGATCGGGCTACTAGCCCAATATCTGCCGCTATCTTGTTCTTTGACAGAAAATCTCTCGTTCCAGGAACTGTTGCAACAAACTCATGCCTCTACCCAGGAAGCCGAGCAATGGCAGGAGTACTTCACCTGGGATGACTGGACAGAAGATACTCACTCAGCGCAATTGCCATTTGGGTTTGACTTTCAGCAACAGACAACTCGATTTTCAGCAGGTGAGGTTTCCTTTAAGCTTGATAAACAATTTGCCTGCATTGATCGCTTCCAACTTAAACTCTCCTGCATTCAACGTGAAGAAACAATAATCGTTACTGTTGACTATGATGTAAACCTGTTTGATGCAGAAGCTGTTCATCGCTTGGTTGAACATTTTCAAACATTAGTAGCTAGCGCGATCGCTTCTCCTGAAACATCCATTAATCGGCTAGAAATTCTCAGCGATCGCGCCCGTCATCAATTATTGGTCGAATTTAACCAAACTCAGGCTGATTATCCCAAAGACCAATGCATTCATCAGTTGTTTGAGACGCAGGTAGAACGCACCCCTGATCAAGTTGCGCTAGTGTTTGAAGATCAGCAACTAACCTACGCAGAACTGAATGCTCGTGCAAACCAACTTGCTCATTATTTACAAACCTTGGGCGTTAAACCTGATGAATTAGTGGGCATTTATCTTGAGCGATCGTTGGATGCAATTATCAGTCTGTTCGGCATTCTCAAGTCAGGAGCTGCTTACCTACCACTGGATCCTGCTTTGCCGCTTGAAGCTTTGGCTAGCAGAGTGCAGGATGCTCGACCGATCGTACTGCTAACTCAAGAAAGATTGCTTGAGTCAGTTCAATCTGTTCTAGACTCCACTCTCCAGGTTATTTGCTTAGATCAAGACCAGAATAAGATTGCTCAACATAGCACCTCCAATCCTTCCAACAGCGCTACTCCTGAGAGCCTAATTTATGTAATTTACACCTCTGGTTCCACGGGTCAGCCTAAAGGTGTTGCAGTTGAGCATCGAAATTTACTCAACTACCTCTACGGGACTTTTGAGCGTCTGTCCTTGCTAGCAGGCGCGCACTTTGCCACTGTCTCCACCCTATCGGCTGATTTAGGCAACACAGCTATCTTTCCGGCGCTGTGTACAGGAGGATGTTTGCATGTAGTATCGAGCGATCGTGTCTCTGACCCCCAAGCCTTAGCTGACTACTGTCAACGCCATCCAATTGACTGTCTCAAAATTGTTCCCTCTCATTTGCAAGCCTTGTTGACCTCTGCTCAAACAGCAGCAATTCTGCCCCGTCAGTGTCTTGTTTTAGGGGGCGAAGCTGCTAGTTGGGACTTGATCAAAACGATTCAAAACTACGCACCTAACTGTCGAATTTTGAACCACTATGGACCGACTGAAGCAACCGTGGGCGTCCTGACTTATGCTGTACCTCAAGGTAAGAATGAACCTGAATCTACGATCGTTCCTCTAGGGCGAGCAATTGCCAATACTCAAATTTATCTCCTCAATTCACACCAACAACCTGCCCCGATCGGCGTGAAAGGTGAACTATACATCGGAGGAGACTCGCTAGCGCGGGGATATCTCGATCGTCCTGACCTCACGCAGGAAAAGTTTATTCCTAATCCATTTAACTCTCAATCAGGGGCACGCTTATATAAAACTGGAGACTTTGCTCGCTACCTCCCAGGTGGAACGATCGAATTTCTCGGTCGCGCAGACAATCAAGTGAAGATCAGAGGCTATCGGGTCGAGCTAGAAGAGATTGAGACAGTGTTGCAGCAATTTGTTGAAATCAAGCAAGTTGTGGTAACTCAATATCAGGATTCAGCTTCAAACAAACGTCTGGTTGCGTACATCGTGTCTCAACCAGGCTGCTCTTCTAGCACTACAGAATTACGCCATTTTATGCAGCAGAAATTGCCAGAGTATATGGTGCCTTCTGCCTTTGTGTTTCTGAAGGCTCTGCCCTTGACTCAAAACGGCAAGGTCGATCGTCAAGCCTTACCCGCACCCGAACAGGAACAGAGCAGTTCAGCAACTTTTGTGGCTCCTCGAACACCTGTTGAAGCAGTTCTGGCAGGTATTTGGGCAGATCTGTTAAAGGTGAGTCGTATTGGCATTCACGACAGCTTTTTCGAGTTGGGTGGACATTCGCTGTTAATGACCCAACTCTTAGTCCGTGTTCGAGAGACGTTTCAAGTCGATCTCCCCCTGAGTCGTTTGTTTGTCACGCCCACTGTAGCAGGACTAGCGACGCAGATTGAGTATAGCCGTTTAGGAGAAAACGGAGATGCGATCGCTCCTAAAATCGATCTCGTTGCAGAAGCAACACTAGACCCTGCCATTCGTCCAGCCACTCCATTCACTTGGGCGACAACAGAACCCACTCGAATTCTCCTAACCGGGGCAACTGGCTTCTTAGGTGCCTTTTTGCTCTGCGAACTGCTAGAACAAACTTCAGCCGATGTTTATTGTCTCATTCGTTCCACGAACGTTGAATCTGCTCAAAAGAAGCTCCGAAAGAACCTAGAAACCTATTTACTTTGGCAGGAATCGTTTGGTTCTCGCATCATTCCTGTTGTTGGTGAACTCGCTCAACCTCTCTTAGGGCTTTCTGAACTTCAGTTTCAGGAGTTGGCGAGTCAGATCGATGTGATTTACCACAATGGAGCACTGGTCAACTTTACCTATCCTTATGCTGCTCTCAAACCCACCAATGTATTAGGAACTCAGGAGGTATTGAGATTAGCAAGTCAAGTGAAAGTTAAGCCTGTGCATTTTATCTCCACAACCAACGCAGTTTCTCCGAAGCAAGGGACAGGAGTGCGGGTGATGTACGAGTCGGATTTTCTAAATCCCAATGAGGTCATCGAGACAGGTTACGCTCAAAGCAAATGGGTTGCGGAACAGTTAGTTCTAGCAGCACGCGATCGCGGCTTACCAATCTGCATTTACCGTCCTGGCCGCATTGCCTGGGATAGCAGAACTGGTATTGGCAGCACTAGTGACAACACCTTTAGAATGATCAAAGGTTGCATTCAACTAGGCAGCGTTCCGCAACGTGATGTTTCAGTCAACTTAATTCCCGCTGATTTTGCTAGCAAAGCGATCGTGCAGCTATCTCAACAGGAAACAGCCTTGGGTAAAACTTTTCATCTTGTTAACCCAAATCCTGCATCTTGGAGCGAGGTGATTGGATGGGTACGATCGCTAGGCTACCCCCTGCAAGAAATACCTGATGAACAATGGCGTAAGCAATTGTGTGAAGTTGCTGGACAAGATCCAAATCATGCGCTGCATCCTCTCGTACCGTTTCTGGCACAATCAGAACAAGAATCAAATGCTGATATATCGTTACAGTTTGACTGCCAAAACACCTTGGATAGTCTAGCGCTAGCATCCTTGAGTTGCCCGTCTGTTGATGCCGTCTTAGTGCATCCTTACTTCTCATACCTCATCACCCAAGGACTACTCGAAGCGCCCACAGAATCCTGTAATTCGTTGACGTAGCGATCGCGGCTTCCGCAAAGGATCTCGAAGCGGTTTGCCAAAATTTGCAAACCGCTCTTGGTTCAAGGATCAGCAAAGACTAGCAAAGTGACCGAGTTATCCGGCACTACAATTCCCTTCTGAACGGCATTCCAGCGAATTGCTTTCTTGGCATAACCAGAAGCAGACAACTCATACTGTTCAACACTCAATCGCCTTGGTCTATAGCTACCAAAATTCGTTTTGATTGGTTGTGATCTTGAGGAGTGATTCACAATTAAGTAAGACCTGTGATGCAATGTTTGATTCTTCACTGCAAACGTAGTGATATCTTTCTCATTGTTAGTTACACTCCGAACCCGATCTCCAATTAAAAACCGATTGATTAACTGAAAAAACCGACCACTTAAGCGCAAACTATTTTGATCATCTGTCTTGCCGTACACTCCATCTTTCTCGTTCCAAGCAAGGGTTGCTGTCGCACCTTTAGAAAGCGCTCGGATCATGGAGAGCGCATCGAAGACAACACCTTTATGATTGGTCATGCGTGGATCACGCGTTTCCCAAGTCCAACTGATGTTGTACTCTCCTAATATGACTGGAACGGATCGATTTGGAATTGCAGTCTTTACCGCTTGAACCATCGTTTCGGTTCGTGACGCGATCGATTGCGTGGCTTCGTAAATTTCTGAGTCGGGTGTTGAAGCGCTTCCTGTCGCATAGAAGTGATAGGTAAAAAAGTCGAGATGATTAGCAGTTCCTTTAATGAAGGGAATATAAAACGGCTGCAAATCTGACCGCTCGATCGCAGGTGCGCCAACCTGAATGGTCGGATCGACTTTTTTCATCGCGATCGCGGCTTTAGTATAAATTGCAATAAGTTCATTCAAGCGATCGGGCTTTGCATCATCTTTCAAGCTGCCCCATCCCCCCCCATTCCGAAACTGAGAAAAATAGGTATTGTCTTTCTCGTTGGTGATCTCCCAATACTTCACGCCAAAACGTGACTCTCGATTCACCAAACGAACCAAGTCAGCACACAGTTGAGCAAAGCGATCAAACTGATTGGCGTCTAGAAAGCCATCTTGATCGGCGTCCATCCAATCTGCCCAAGTCGGAATGTTGATCATGCGCTGGGGTTGCTGCTTACCGAAAGTAGAGAAGGAAGCCGCCAACGCACTTTTTACCTTACGGGCATCCCAGGTTTTGCGATCGCTATCGATCAAACCGTCCGGGGTACTCGAATCCTGCATCGCACCACCATTGTGAAAGCGAATCAGCCCCGGATTGATGAACGCCAGATTTTTGCGATAGGCTTGATTTTGCGTCCGAAAGCCTTGAAACGCATTCAACCCAAAGGCCGATCGCGGCACTTTTCCTTCAACAGCACTCCAGTCTACCGTAGCCGTAGTTGCACCATCACGAGTCCCGTCGAATTGAGCGATCGCGATCGAACAAAGCACCAGTAGACCGATAGTTGTAAGAACTAGACTGCGTTTCCACTCCATTGATCACCAAGCCAATGATTGTAGCGTTGTGTTGTGTGAGTTGCTCAATGCTTTCGTTAACGGCATCACGAGCGCTCACGCCAGGATAGACGGTGAATAACACATTAGGAACCACTGCCGCAATCAAAGCCGTTTCACTGGTTGAACTAGCTGGAGAACTATCGATCAACACATAATCGTAGTCATGATTGGCTTCAGCCGCTGCTAAATACTGCTGAAACCGACCCCGCTTCAAAATATCTACAACTTTTTTGCCGAGCTTGGGCTGAGTGGGAGCTAAATCTAAATTCGGTTCAACTTGAACAATCTGCCTGTCGGTTGCAAAATCCCGCATACATCCTAACCGTCCGCTCAGGTCTGCCTTGCGAAAATCAGCATCTACCATCAGCACCCGAAATCCGAGATCTGCCAAAGCTTCTGCAAGTTGTAAGGTTACGGTTGTCTTGCCTTCGCCCATCACAGCACTCGTAATCAGAATCCGGCGATCGCGCAATGGCTGTAGACTAATGGCCGATGCCAATCGCTGAAACGCGACTTCTGATGCCCCGCTAACATCCGGGTCTTGGCTCAACCCTCGATCTGACTGATTGTTCAAGCGATCGCTCAACTGTTTGTCCCGTGGAATTCGACCCACAACCGAGAATTTGAACGATTGCAAATCTTTGGGAGTGAGCAACGGATTGCGAGATTCTAGCAACAGAATCAGGGCAATGCTGCCAATGATCGCAGCAAGAGCGGCGTTAATTGCCACGATCGATCGCTTCGGACTCGACGGCTTCGCATCCACGGTGGGCGCATTTAGCACCTGAACATTGGGATAAGCACCAAAGGCATCAAAATTAGATTGCTGAACTTGCGCTACTAGTCCTTTATACACACCTTCTGTCACCTCTGCCTGACGCTGTAACTCGCCGAGCCGAGCCTGCTGAGCCGGAAGTGCAGTCAGAGAATTTTTTAGAGTTTGAATCCGTTGTTGCAGTTGAGCCGCTTGCTGGCGCTGACCCCGCGCCTCACTTTCTGCCAACACTAATGCCTGAATTAATTCTGCCCGTCCTTCTGCACCACTAGTAATGCTCGGATCGCCCTTCACTGGCCCGCCTGACACTTGGCCCACATACCGCTCAATCTGCTGACGAAGTTTTGCTCGTTCGTCCAACGTTCTTTGCACAACAGGATTATTGTTGGTAAAGGTTGATCTTTGTTTTGCAAGGGTCGCTTCAACTTGCGCTAATTGATTTCGCAAATATTTGTAGTCTTCGTTCTGATCAAGTCCCACCGCTTGCACGGCTTGATCAGGCGATAGCTGCAATCGTACAGAGAGCGTCCTCGCGCGTTCTTGACTAGACCGCGCTTGTGCAGCTGCCTCTGCCTGTGTCGCTTCAAGCTGATTGATTGTTCCGAGAGTGCCTTTCGTTTGCTCTTCGCTGTTGACTAGTCCTGTCGATCGCTTAAATTGTGCCAACGCGCTTTGGGTTTTTGCCAAGTTACGTCGCGCTTCCTCCAGTTGTTTCTGAGTGAATTTTCCTCGTGCATCATTGTTGGCGCTGCGTAGTTGATCCAACCGTTGCTGGTAAGCCTTTAAAAGTGCAGTCGTTCGCTGAGTCGCAATTTCAGGACTCGAACCCGCCACCGATAGTTGCAGAATGCTCGTCTGCTCAACTGGCGTCACTTTGAAGAAACCGCCATAATTGCGGGGCTTAGTGGCTTGATCACGTTCAGGATCACTTGCCCACGCCTGCGTTAATAATGCATCACTGGTTAAGATCTCTTGCTGAATCTTGAGAGGATTGACTTGTGTCGAAAAGCTGGGATCATTGTTGCGATAGGAGCCAAGGGTGCCTAGATCCGCATCGAGATCACCACCGTTTGACGAAGGCAGAATTAGCTGAGCACCGGCAGTCCAAACTTTGGGGGAGGTTAAAATTACGCCGCACGCCCCAAGGAGCACTAGAAGATTGAAACCCAGCAGAGCTTTCCAGTGCCTTGAAACAGTAACGGCTACTTTTTTTTTCATAACCACGCTTGGGTATCGTTAAACTTTCAAATTTCCAGTTGACTGCTATTCTAAGCAAGCAGATTCACACTTAGCTACATAAATAGGCAGAGATAGCAGGGGCGCATACTGTGTGTTAACAATGTTAGAAATAACCCACCTTTCTCATCTACCGATCGACTGATTTTTCTCGACTGATTTTTAAGCTTAAGTAAGTCTGTAAGAAGGACTTGAACAATCAAGATGCTCAATCTTCCATCTATTAGACCCGACTTTCTTTCGATTAGCACCCAGGATGTTATTCTATCGCGTTCTGAACGGATAGTTTATTGGACGATCGTTCTGACTCCAGTTTGGTGGCTGATGGGGATTCAGCCGCTTTTTTATCCACTCGTTGTCAGTGGATTACTCGCGGCTCATTTTAGTATTGATAAAGTGATTCAAAAGCCCCTTCCCGTGTGTGTCTGGGCTTGGTTAGCCATGTCGATTACCATGATGTGGACAGCTATTCTAGGTATCAACGAAATGGGATTTAATCTTCAGACTGCTGCTGCCGCTGCCGTCACTTTTATCAAGAGTTACTTCCTCATTTTTGCCTGTCTCGCATTGCCTTTCTGGAGCCGTGTCCGCGTTCAAGTTGTCACAAGAGCGGTTGCTTGGATGGCATCAGGCTTTTTAGTCACGATCGCTATTGAAATCGCGATGCTAGTTCTCAAGATTGGCAGCAACGGATACCTTCCTCCCCTTGCACGTCTGCTGCCTGGAGATAAAGGCAGTTTGCGAGTGATGTTTGCAAATTACTCACCCTTCTTGGGTATTCCGTTGCCCAGATCAGTCCTTTACACCCCTGACCCGCCTATCTTGGGGTTGTGTGCTGTCCTGTGCTTTCTAATTTGTCTAGGTGAAACCAATCGACGACTACGAAACTTAGCGTTGGCGGGTTCCATAGGTGCCTTGATTATGAGTGCTAGCCGAAGCGCTTGGGTTGGTCTTCCGGTAGCTCTGCTTGTTGGTGTTTGTTTTCAAAGCGGGTTGTTTCGCCAACTATCACTTTGGCTCACCTCCTTAGTCCTCCTAATCTGCAGTACCTTGCAAATAACGATCGTAGGATTGATTCAGAAGCCTATTGAAGGATTTAATCAAGCTCGCGCAGATTCTTCAGCAGAACGGGCACTGGTGGTGCAGAAAACCCTTGAAGCATGGCAAGAATCGCCCTGGATCGGCTGGGGTGTGATCCGGGGGCGAGCGCATTTGTATGAGGATTCTTATATTGGACTCGGCTCTTTCTCTACATACGCTGCAGTTCTTTACTTACATGGCATTGTTGGGTTCATTGTCTTCGTTGTTGCCCTGTTATTGACCCTTTTCTCTGTATATACTCCAGCCGTTCGAGGCAACTCATTTTGTATATGGGCGTTTGCTTGCCTAGTTACCCTCTACATCAGCTGCAACGCCACTCCGCTGAGTTGGATGGCAGTCAATATTTGGTTCTTTTTTGCCTGGTTAGGTGCTGTACTCAGTGAAGCACAACCCCAGCAGCCCCGTTTGACCAGTTGGGATCAGATATCTGGGCAAAGTTGATCTATTTG
Organism: Myxacorys chilensis; assembly: GCF_059505265.1. Taxonomy (NCBI): domain Bacteria; kingdom Bacillati; phylum Cyanobacteriota; class Cyanophyceae; order Leptolyngbyales; family Leptolyngbyaceae; genus Myxacorys; species Myxacorys chilensis. The sequence continues at coordinate 79,232 of NZ_JCACKG010000124.1, forward strand.
CCCGATACGTGCAGCTATACCCTTATCTAGCGGCCAGATTCACAATTTGAATTGAATCTGCACCCCACAGAACCTGTGTCAGGGGAGAAACTGCTAATGTCATGCGGCGGCAATACCAACCATAAGCGATAAATTCATCAGGGTCATTCGGGGCGGGAAAAAAGTTAGTTCCATAGATTCCCGATCTTTCACTACCCTTGACAACAGGTGTCTGACTGACGGGCTTAAAGGGACCAGTGATGCGATCGGAGACATACCAGTACAGAGACGAATCTGTAATTTGGCTACGATCGACGGTCTGCAGCCACTTAGGATTTAACCAAGTTGTCCAGCAAGAAAAGAATAGATGATACTGGCCGTTTCTGTAGATAACTTGAGGGCGTTCCATCTCATAGAAAGGTGACTCTTGAGTTCCTTCAACTGTCGGTGTCGCTACAGGTGGCAGAAGCTCATAAGGGCCGGTGATCTGGTCTGCCACTGCTAGACCCACACATCCTCTAAACGTTCCGTGACCGCCTTCTTTTAGGTATGCACAGATAAACATGTAGTAGCGACCAGTCTCACGATCCTTCACAACGTATGGGTCGCGCCATTGATAATGGTCATACTCACACTTACCCAGGCTCCGTTTATACTGACCGTACCAGCGATGGTTAGCGTCTGGTTTGACTAATTCATTGGGGCTTCGCTGCCAGTGCACACCATCTACAGAGGTTGCTAAACCAATTCCCTCGTTCATAATGTCATCACCCTGCCCAGCGGCCGAATAGAAAAGGTAGTAAACGCCGTTTTCTTTAAGGGCGCAACCAGCCAGCATTCTTCCAGCTTCCCAAGAATTTTCAGGGTTCACTTCCAGCACGACTCCAACGTCCTGCCACTGCTCCAAGTCGGTTGAAATTGCCCCACAAATTTTGCCTTCTAGCCACCAAGGACCCGATTTGCTTGAGCCTAACAGATAGAAAAGACGGTAGATATCGCCATCCTTCAGAATCCAAGGATCCCAGCTAGGATGGCTATTCCACAGCGAGAATAGTGTTCCCAACGCCTTCGATCTGCCTTTTGGCAATTGACCGACCAATTGCGCTGTTGTTTGATAGAGCGTGCTGTTAAATCTCATGTTGTTTTCACCCTAATTTGCTCTAACCTAATTTGGTAGATGGGGTATACATACCCCGGCTTGATGCTCGGCAAAACCTAAAACATCTAGATATTGCTGCGTGCAGGTTTCCAACGTGAACTGAGTTAACCACTGGGGATCAACGTTCTGAATTGGATTAGATAACACTTCAACGATCGCTTCGGCGATCGCGCCACTATCACCTACTGGCAGGAGCGGGCCGTACTGTCCGTTTGCCAAGATTTCAGCAGGTCCGCTCTCACAATTGGTAGAAATAACAGGCGTTCCGACTGCCATCGCTTCAATCAACACATTTCCCAATCCTTCCCAAGCAGAAGATAGAACAAATACGGCGGCATTCGCCATGTAAGCGTAGGGATTCTGCACAAAACCAAGAAGCGCAACATCGTCTGTTAAGCCAAGTTCTGCGATGAGATTTTGCAAGCGATCGCGCTCTGGTCCGTCTCCTAAAATCATCAACCGAGCCGGGCGAATCTGTCGCACTTGAGCAAATGCACGAATTAACGTGGAAAAATCTTTTTGTGGATATAATCTTCCAACACCCAAAATTACGGGAGGCTGCCCGTCATCAAACCAAGGATGATCCACTGGCAGCTTTGAAAGCGTTAATAGTTCAGGTAATACGACAGGATTATAAATAACTTTAATTTGATTGACATCTATACCTATGACATTGGACAAATCATTAGCAACGCCTTGGGAAACGGCGACAATGCCTTCTGCCCACGGATAAAACAATCGGGCTGCAAATGGACTCAATCTCACAGACAGTTGGTTAATCTGTTCGGCTTCTAAAGAGAGCGTATTATGTTCCGAGACGATAACACGAGTGGGAACGTTGGCAAGCCGTTTGGCGCACAGTGCAATTTCACATGGGTAGTGCAGTGCCGATAAAAGTGTTTTGGGACAAGCACGACGCAAGTAATTCACTAGCTTAGGCAAACTAGAGGGTATCCAATTCGCCCCTAGATCGACAATCTGAACATCAGGCGGAACGTCTTCTAGATAAGGTCCTGCAACGCGGGCAAGCACTAAATCGACCCTTAAACCCTGCTTGATAAAGCCACGGGCTAAATTGAGCATGACTCGCTCAGTTCCGCCACCATACAGCCCTCGCAGAAAAATCGCGATGTCTGGAGAGTTTCCTGGCGAATCTGATAGCTTAGGCTGCGATCGTACATTCAAACCTTTTGCAATCGTCATGATCCTCTAAATTTAAGTCTTCAAGAAATTATAAGTCTCTAAAAAATTAGCGCAACGAGGGCAAAAGCGAGGGTTCAGGGCGATGTTCAACCAACTGCTTCATCAAACTCGTAACTGCGCCGTAGTTTCGCTGACCATCAAACTGTTCTTCGGCGATGCGACGACTTGCGATCGCCATAGCACGATGTTTCGAGGCATCATTGATCAACTCATTCACAGCGGCTGCCAGCGCCCTACTATCTGAGCACGGCACGAGCAATCCATTGATTCCATGCTGGACTTGTTCGCTGATTGCGCCCACATCAGTTGAAACAATAGGTAATCCTGAGGCCATGGCTTCTAGAATGACGTTGGGATAGCAGTCAGCCAGCGTTGGAAACACAAACATGTCTGCCTTGGCGTATAGGCCTTTTAGCACAGAACTATTGGGCGGTAATCCTTGATGAACGTGTACCCGCTCCATGCCTGCTAAATCCCGACAAAGTGTCTCATCTTTGGTCACAATGTCCAATACGCAGTTGTGGTCCAATCCGCTCCGAAAGGCGTCGAGCAGAATTTGTCCCCCCTTACGCGTAAAGTCTCCGCCTACAAATAACAAGCGTGCAGGGTCAGAAACCGATCGGTGCTCCCGAGCAAAATTCCATTGTGCTAAATCAATTCCTGGCGAGATCACAGTGACTTTCTCAGCTGGAACGCCATAATCGTGAACAATCGACTCTTTTACCCATTGACAAAACGCTACGATCGCAGTTGCCGCATGAAAAGTTTTCTGATTCCACAGAAATTTCTGCTGATCTAACCAAGATTGCCCCGCTGCATGATGGCTGTATCCAGCTCCTACAATGTCATAATTGAGCGGCGTTGCATCGGTTGAGATTACGGTTGGAATGTGACGCATAAACGGCAATGCCAGTAGTGCGATCGTTTGAGTGTGCAGGAACAGAGCATCGAAGGATTGCGATCGCAGTGCCCGACGAATGGCATCACGAGTCCGCAAACTGCTTTTGAGTGACCAGTTTGACCGAACAACGGGAAGATGCTCCCACAGATCGTGACTCTCTGCTTCGATCGGCATCCACGTTGGGCAAATGCTTGAATCTTGCGACACCCACTGCATTAGATTTTGGTAATGCGTGATGTGCCCCAACATGTGTTCCACTACAAAGCCAAAATTAAACATGATATTTAGTCTTCATTATTACTAAAGTAATCTAACAGCCACTTTGCTGATATGCACTTGTCCCGGTATTAATGCCTGAGATGGCCTAGTCGGAGATCTTGAGTGGTTGAAACAACACTTGAGTTCAAATCTGGCGAACCACCATCCATAACTATTAGTTCTAGCTCCAAAAAGGTCTGATTCAACATAGACTCGACTGTCTCTTTGATGGTTTCTTCACTGTTAAAAACGGGAATAATTGCAGATACTAATGAAACGATAATTTAGGCTTACGAACAAATTATTCAAATCGAACCTGCTAAGATTACTGCTAACTTTAACAGAGCATTGTTACGGAATTTTACAATTCAAATACAATTTAGTTTGTATTGTAAACAACTCCTCATTCAATTTACTGTCTTTGTCAACCGTTAAATGACACATAAATAGCAATAGTCTCCGCTATGGTTTTAGCTACAGTATTCCAATTCAATTTGGTTTTCACTTTAAGTTGCGCTGCCTTAGACAACGAACTTAATAAACAAGGATCACTTAGTAGCCGAATGATGGAATGTGCTAGCAGCTCAGAATTTAACTCATTAAGAACAATTCCATCTACTTCGTGGCTTAAAAATTCAGTTATTCCGTTTCCTTCACCTTCAACAACAATATAAGGAACTCCATAGCTCATTGCGTCAATCAAGAAAATACCAAAGGGTTCACAACGGGCAGGGGCAACTACCAAATCCGTATCTAAGAGAATATTCTCAAGCTCAGAAGCTGAAACACTTCCTAAAACTTCAATTCCTGGTATTGAAGTTTCCATCTCTTTGCCAATTACAACCAGCTTGGCATCAGGTAGCGTTTGTTTAACTAGTTTAAAGGCTTCGAAAAGAATGTCGCCTCCTTTTCTATTGAAATCTGAACCGTTAAAGAGTATCTGCTGAGTACCAAACGTTTTTTCGCCCTCATAAAGCTTATCAAAACAGCTGGCAGTACCAACAACTGTTATTTTATTGGCGTCGATATTGTAGTCTTTAATCAAGGATTGTTTGACAACGTTACTCATAGTAAATAAATACTTAGAGCGATTGTATGTCTGTTGTTCCTGCTCAAACCAAGCATTCCGTTCTTTAGAGTTGATGAAACAAGCCCATGGCTGCCAATTCCGCTCTGCAAGGGCCATTGTGTAGTCTAAGTACATGACATACGGAATATTAGACCTATTCCAAAAAGGACTATAAGTGCCAAAGATGTGTAACACCAAATCTGGAATATAGCCTAATTGACTAATTTGTTGTTCTACTCGTTTGGATTTAAGCGCAAAGGCTTTCTGATTCTTCTGAAGCAATGAATGCGCTTTACTAATAGAACCTATACGAGCGGCATAATACGCTTTTAACAGCAGGGCAATGGGTCGAGCTTCATACCATTCGTTATCTCTTGGAAGCAGATTTAACTGGTCTACATATTTGGATAATTCAGTAAAGAGAAACTGATGGCGCTCAAGAAATAGTGGTTCACCCGTTACTAAAATGTTTTTAACTTCCATTGCTCTACTTGGTAACTGAAAAAGTCTTTAAACCAATTCAAAGATTATTAGACATGCGTACTGGACATCAGCTTATTGGTTTTGTTAATGGAATTGTTGCTGTTTAAAGAAGTGAATCCTAAAGGGCTGATACAGAAACCTTGACTTAAATCAACTAGTTCAGGGTCAACTAATTGAGGTAAAGACTCCCAAGCCGACTGATCTCCATAGCGCTTTTGCAAATATCGGCTTGATTTCCAATTCATGAAATGCAGATACATCAGCTCCTCACCCGATTCAACCGTTAATTTACCCTGATACCAAAACCACTTAGCGGGGTAGTGGTAGCTGCCATCTATCCAGGGGTAATTTGATAAAATCGTGCTGAATCTTTCCTTAAAAAGATGGTTGCGTTTGTAAGGATCAAACATTCCCCAAATCCGGCGCAAAGCGTTTGGAAGTCGTCTGCGTCCTAGTAATAACGTTGTGAAATAGCCTTCATCCACTGCCGCGTTGATTGGCTGGCTCATAAGATGCTGCCAACCGGGCATTTGGCGGAATGCATTCAACCATTCCTGGTTGTTCTTGATTAAGAAAAGGTGACCAGAAACTCTCTCAGGGTGAGTAGATAATGTGTTGTAGACAAGAGTCTCATCGGTGTAGAAAGCTCGGAGATTTCCGTAGATTACATCAATATCACCGAAACCAAAATAATCGTAACCGTCCAGATATTCTTGGTGAATCACGCCATAAGCGGGTTTAAGATTACAAAGGGTATAGGAAGAATCTGTTTTGAAATTGATGCCCAATCGATCGGAAGCAAGTTGCTGATAGTCTTGAAAGCGAAGACTGACAAACCGAACATTGGGTGGTGCGGTTTCAGGTACAGGACAATCGGTAAAAAACAGCCAATCAATCGTCGAATTCCATCGACATGACTCTAAATACAACTCAAACCATTCTGGCCAACGACCAAAATAAGGCATCAGAAAGATAATCTTTTTCTGCTTTTTTTGCATGAGACTTCAAAACAAAACAGTGTGAAACAAGAATTAGACGGGAAACAGTAAAAAGTTAACGACTAAGCCGCAGCTTTCTCAGTCGGCTAGTAAATCGACTGAGCATAGTTTGGTAAAGAAAAAAATGCTTGGGCATGATAATGCGGATACATACCAAATAAATTAGGAGAAATACGAATGGCCTCAGCAACAAAGGTAATGCAAACGAACTAGCAATTCCTGGAGCACTCAGCAAAATAGGAATAAAGCAGGGGAGGAGAAACTTCTTCAACGACCAACCCAAGATTCTACAGCCGGTCCACCACCAATAAATTGTCCAAAAAATTCCAAGTACCAGTGCCACTGCTAGACTCACTCCAAAGATTCCACCCTGACGAGCACCTACAACAAAGCTAAGAACTGCGATAGGAGCAATCTGGAGATTGACTCTAGCGTTGATGTCAGGACGGCCCTTGGCGACCAGCATAGAAAAGAGAAGTGAATTAATGACGCGAAAATACGCAAAAACCAATAATCCTGGGATCACTGTACAAATCGGTGTCCATCTAGAACCAAAGATAAAGGTCACGACTTGTGGATCAACTATTAGGAACATTAACGCATACAGAGGAGCGATGAAAAAAGCAGTTTGTTCAACCACCTGAACGAGCGTATTCTTTTGCTGTTCGTCGGTTGGCAATTGGGCAAACACCGGCATCCCAAGCTGACTGATAACGGAACCAAAAATGCTTGAGGCAGCCATTGTTAATTGATAGGCAAGATTGTAGTAGCCAAGACTAGCACTACCTAACAACTTTCCTACTGTGAAGTTGTCAGTGTTGAAGTTGACATACAAGCCAAAACTTGAAAAGGTTGAACCTAAGCAAAAGGACAAGACTTCAGATCGAATCTCTGGATCAATTTGGAGTCGAAATTGATGACCTGAGTAATGTCGGGTCAAGATACAACTAACTACCCAAGATGCTGTATCACCAACAACAAAAGACCAGTAGCTCAGACCTAACATTGCAGCTCCAGCCGTGCAAAGCAAGCGCGTCAGAGAGCTGACTAAGCTGATGTTTGCGAGTGCTTGATACTGCATTTGCCGGGTCATCACACCTGAATGTGCAGAGCTTGCTGATGACAACAGTAAGTTAAATGCAAACACGACCAAGATGCCAGATAGCGCTGGCTCATTGAAAAACATTGCCACAGCAGGAGCCGTTGCTGCCATTCCTAACCCCAGGACTAGCCCAATTGATAGGCTGATAGTGTAGCTAGTGTCAATGTATTTGGGGTTCTCCGTCCCCTTATAAATAATAAAGTTGCCTGCTGTATCTTGAATAAACAGCGTGAAGAAAGACCAGAAAACGTAGGCGATCCCAATCACGCCGAAATCAGCAGGTTGCAGCAATCGTGCCAGAACTAGGCTGCTGAGAAATGCAAAAATGCGGGTGATAAACGTGGCGTAGGTAATCCACAACCCACTTTTAAGCAGTGAGACTGGCTTCATAGATTCTTACCCTGAACTGATTTTGCAAACCCTAGCGATCGCTCAATCAGTTGCTTCGCGACGGGCGCACCTTGTACTGCGAGCAGAGTGAGCAGTGAGCGGGGATCACGGGCAAAAATGGAGCGATCGGCTGACCAAGCTTGCCCGATAAATGCTTTAGCTTGGTCGGCATCGCCTGCGGTGAGGGACAAGCGAGCGAGCAAGCGATATAAATAGGCATAGGCCGTGGGCATCCACGGAGCAACCCGTTCTGGAGAGCGTTCATACGCCGATTGAAGAACTTGCTCATGCGATCGCTGCATTTGCGCCACGTTGAAGGTTAACCCAGCCGCACGGACTCGGTAACTGCACAAGGCATGGGCAACTCGATGAAAGCGCCAGCGCTCTGTAGCGGCTATACGCAACCAAAAATCGATATCTTCAGAACTCCGCAAGGTTTCATCAAACTCGCCTACCTCATCGACTAACGCACGTCGGAAAACAGCGTTAGACCCATGACCTACAAAGTTTTTACACAAAAGAGAAATGAGTGTATCTGGCAAAATCGGTTTGCCGCTCAATGACATCCAACTCAAGCGACCGTCTTCACGAATGATGTTTGAGGCACTGTAAACGACCCCAATTTGTGGATCAGCATCAAGCTGTGCAACATGATTTGCCAGCTTCTCGACTCCATAAACATCATCGGCATCGAGCATAGCAATATAGTCTGTCTGAGCTTGGCGAATGCCGCAGTTTCGAGCCGAAGAAAGTCCACCATTGGGCTTTGTTATGACCCGGAAGCGATCGTCTTGCTGGCAGAACGACTGGGCGATTTCAGTAGTTCCATCAGTAGATCCATCATCTACAACAATCACCTCGAATGCTTGAAAAGATTGCCGCATTAAAGAGTCTAAAGCCTCTTTAATGTAATGACGCACATTGTAGGTGGGAACCACAACGGTGACTTTAGGAGAAGTGCTCATGTCAAGACCTTTACACTGCTTTGAGTACACATCACTTGAGTACAGGACAATCCAAACTGTAAGCAAAGATTGTGAATGAAGTCTCGTAACAAGTTTCTTAACAATAGGAGATACTGCCGTAGAAACACCCTCTTCCCAAAGGCATAGAGGCAGCATTTTCACATTAACTTTATAATTCTGAAGCAAGAAGTTGGAGTGGCGCGATCGCTTAAAGACTAAATTTGACAATTGATTTGAGCGATCGTACTCCAATTTGTCTTCAATTTTAGAACTATGGAAGTAGCAAATTTCATCATATCTTTACAAAGCAAGAGAAGAACTGTTGTAGCAAACATGGGTACAAGTAGATACAAGCAGTAATCACAGGTGATACAAGTAAATGTGACAAAAACATCTGTGTCACAAACAGAAATGACAATAGCAAGGTAATTCTTTTTACATGAAATGTGTAATTCCTTTTACACATCAAATTGAAAAACTTGGATAATCAATATCTACACACATTGGACGAATGCGTAATTGGTAGGTTATTTGTATAGCCTTCGGTAGATGATGCATGTGAAATTACACCTAATATTAAGTTTGTTTGTCTACTTTAAGAAGGATGGCATTGCAATTTCGACGCTCTTATGATTTTCAACAAAACCGAGCGCTCTGGGCGTTCACTGGGAAAGTAACACCAGGTGAGGTGGGTTTTGCTTCTCAAGCTAAGGTTAGGGGTCCAGTCCGATCTCTTCGCATTTGTGGTGTAGTAGTCTTTCTTCAATTAGTTGGGCTGTTAGCAGAGCTTCATTGACCACCTACAATTCTAGATTTTGACTTCGCTTACAGCTCTTTTTTTCGGGTAGAACATCTTGGTCTAGCCGACAGGTCTTCAGTTGCATCTTGGATAAACTATGATGATTGTGCAAGCAGATTCACGCAAGTTGGAAAAGCATCAGTCGGAAACGCTTCGGAACCTAAACGTGTTCCTGCTAGGGCGACGCATTACCTGTATGACAGTTCCAGCGATCGTAGATGCTATTCACACCGCTTGCATCGAAGGTGACAAGCTAACCGTTGCAAATTACAACGTGCATAGCTTCAATCTCTCAATGCAGGTTCCTTGGTTCTACAATTTCCTTCAGAACGCCGACATTGCTCATTGTGACAGCATTGGCATTCTCAGCGCCATTCGCTTAATGGGATTGAAATTGCCATTACAGTATCGCGCCTCTTACAGCTTACTCATGCCAGAACTGTTAGAGCACTGCAATCAAAATCGATTCTCAGTGTTTCTTTTAGGAGCGAAACCTGAGTACTTGCAGTCTGCGATCGCGCAACTGCGAAACCAGTACCCCAATCTGACGGTGGATGGGCATCACGGCTACTTTGATATGAGCGATCCCCACCAGAATGGGCGCGTAGTGCAGCAGATCAATAGCGCTAAACCCAACATTTTAATTGTTGGAATGGGAATGCCAATTCAGGAAAGTTGGATTCAAGAAAACTGTCATCAGCTTGATGTCAATGTGATCATGCCAGGAGGCGCAATTATCGATCGCATGGCTGGGATCGTCCCTGATTGTCCTGCGGTACTGTCCAACATTGGCTTGGAATGGTTCTACCGCCTTTGTCGTGAACCTAAACGATTAGCGGCCCGCTATCTGTTCGGCAATCCAGCTTTTGCTCTTCATCTTGCTTTAGCGAAAACCTATTCTAGTTCCTTGAAAGTCCAATTGATGAAACCTGTTACTCGAAAGTCTCGCCAACGTGGGGTTGAACCTGATTCTATAGAGTTAAAGTCTCTTGAGAATTATCTCCTTGAAACTGGTCTAATTACTTCAAATCAGGTCGAAGTTGAATTGAGCTAAGCGCGTTCTCATCCAATATCATCAATCATGCGAGTCTGTTATCTTATTCAAACTCACAAAGATCCAAATCAAATTCATCGACTCGTTCATACGATCAAAAAATCAAGCCCTGATGCTCTGATCATTATTAGTCATGACTTCACTAACTGTGATTTAGAGCAAACCTTGTTTGAAGATTTAACAAACGTCAAAATTCTTGCTTCGCGGGGAGGGCGCGGAAACTTTGCGATCGTCCAAAGTTATTTGGACGCGATCGCATGGCTACTTGAGAGTAATCATGAGTTTGATTGGTTTATCAACCTGTCGGGACAAGATTATCCAATTCAACCGATCGTAGAGGTTGAAGATTTTTTGGCTAACACAGATTACGATGCATTCATTCACTACTTTGATGTCTTCTCCGATGAAAGCCCTTGGAAGAAAAGAGCAGGCTATACTCGCTACTGCTACAAGTACAGAACCCTGACCAGCCCTTTGCCCGACTGGCAACAAGATCTTTTGAAGCCAGCTAAATTTTTGAATTATATTCAGCCCTTCTTCCGGGTGAATTTTGCGTACGGCTTTACCTTGGGATTAAGAACATTAGCTCCATTTACAACAGAATTTGGGTGTTATGGAGGTTCTTTTCTAAGCACACTTTCTAGAAAATGTGTTGAATATATAGACAATTTTGTTAGAACGAATTCTACTGTCATTAACCACTTTAAAACTGTCGAGATTCCTGATGAATGTCTCATCCAAACTATATTAGTCAACAGTCGAAAATTTAATTTGTGTAATGACTGCAAACGCTATTTTGATTTCTCACAAACCCACAATGGTCATCCTCGCACTTTAGGTGTGGATGATTTTTCACGTTTAGAACACAGTCAAGCTCATTTTGCTCGAAAATTTGACCTGAATAAAGATAGCAAAGTTCTTGATTTAATTGATTCGACATTGTTATAGGGTGTAGCATTTGCTGAAGTTTTAGAAAAATCTTTGCGGAAGTCTTGCTATCAATTATTTAGCTTTAATCCAATACTTAGCTTTAAGCCGGAAGAGCGCTCCCTCGTTGGAAAGACGCAATTTTGCTCCTGCTTTTCTAAGATTGCAGGAGTTTGTAAACGTCTCATGTGTGTTGCCTGGTGACGAAAGAACAGTAAGCCAGGGCAAACAAGGAGCAGTCATATAGGAGTTTTGGAATAATGATGGACACGTTGATCCGTCCTCTGGCTGTCGTAACAGGTGCCTCTAAAGGCATTGGTTACGAACTCGCCAAACAGTTCGCTCAAAACGGTTTTGATCTTCTGATCACATCTACCGGAGCGAGCATCAATGAAGCGGCTCAGGCTTGCGAGAAGCTGGGTGTAAAGGTCGAGACGGTGCAGGCTGATCTCGCGACTTTTGACGGAGTTGAGACACTCTACAACCGGATCAAAGAGACAGGGCGACCTGTGGATGCGATCGCAATCAATGCTGGGATAGGAGTTGGGGGTGAATTTGCTCGCGAGACGGATTTGCAGGATGAACTTAATTTGATCAACTTGAATGTTGTGTCATCTGTTCACCTTGCGAAGCGAGTCGTGAAAGATATGGTCGAGCGCGGCAAGGGACGCATCCTGTTTACATCGTCGATCGCAGCTTTGCTACCTGGCCCGTTTGAAGCGGTCTATGCGGCCTCGAAAGCGTTTTTGCGCTCTTTCTCGGAGGCGCTGCGAAACGAGTTGAAAGATACGGGTGTTACCGTTACGGCACTCATGCCTGGACCGACTGATACTGACTTCTTCCACAGCGCTGACATGGACGACACTATAGTAGGTTCGAGCAAGAACGACGACCCGACCGAGGTTGCAAAGCAGGGTTTTGAAGCGTTAATGGCGGGCAAAAACGAGATCATTGCGGGTTCGCTAATGACAAAGATTCAGGGTGCTGTGAGTAAGGTCTTACCTGAACCCCTCAGGGCTGAGCTGCACAGCAAAATGACTGAACCCGGATCGGGTAACAAGTAACTGGGGTTGCGATCGCTGAATCTAGAACTTACGCAACGGTTGCTTGTTATTAAGTTGGCAACATTGATCTAGTATCCGAAACTGCCTTCACCCTAGTCCTGTCCTACGGGCTACCGTGTACACACAAGTCGTGTCGCTTCGTTTAGCATTTGGTATTTGTTAAGCTAAACACTCCATTATTGCAACTGATCCTGCTTGCAATAATGGAGTGTTACTTTTTGTTCTTGGACAGTAGCTTATGGAGATTCAACTCGCTTATGACTAGTCCTCTACGTCTACTCTCGCCTGTAACGCTAGGACCTTATCAATTGCCGAACCGAATGGTGATGGGGCCGTTGACTCGTAATCGTGCGATGAACGTTTCGCTCCCCCCCGGAGAAACTGCAATCAATGTTCCGCACCAACTCAACGTGACTTACTACACTCAGCGAGCTTCAGCCGGACTGATTATTTCAGAGGCCAGCCAAGTTTCACCGCAGGGACAAGGCTATCCAATGACGCCTGGTATTTATTCGCCAGAGCAGATAGAAGGTTGGCGAGCCATTACCGATGCTGTTCATGAGCGGGGCGGTCACATATTTCTTCAGCTTTGGCATGTAGGTCGAATCTCTCATCCTGATCTGCAACCCGGTGGTGCATTGCCCGTAGCTCCAAGCGCGATCGCACCAGAGGGTATGGCAGCGACGTTTGAGGGAGAAAAGCCTTTTGTCACGCCTCGTGCCCTAGAAACTGACGAAATTCCCGGCATTGTTGAGCAATTTCGTCAGGGGGCTAAAAACGCCTTGGCGGCTGGGTTTGATGGAGTTGAAGTCCACAGCGCGAATGGGTATTTGCTGGATCAATTTCTCCACGATGGCTCGAATCATCGCACGGATCAATACGGTGGCTCACTGGAGAACCGAGCGAGGCTGCTAATAGAAGTCTTAGAAGCGGTTACGCAGGTTTGGGGTGCCGATCGCGTGGGCGTGCGTCTCTCTCCTAGCGGTACGTTCAGCAGCATGTCTGATTCCAACTCAGAAGCGCTGTTCACTTACGTGGTTAAAGCGCTCAACCGCTTTGGTCTGGCTTACCTTCACCTCGTCGAACCCAGGATAAATGGCAATGTCACGCTGGAAGAGAATTCGACCCAGATGACAGCGGGCTTCTTTCGCCCGATGTTCCACGGAACATTGCTTACAGCAGGCGGCTTCGATCGCGACCGTGGAGAAGCGGTTTTGGAGGCGGGCGAGGCGGATTTGATCGTGTATGGTCGGTTGTTCATTGCCAACCCAGATTTACCAGAGCGATTTGCTCAGAATGCAGAGTTGAATGCTTGGGATCGCAACACGTTCTATGGAGGTGGCGAGAAAGGCTATACCGATTACCCTGCTCTCGATCGCCAAACCGCTTGAGAAGTTCAGGGAGTCGAACGTCTGAAATCACGGCTGATAAAACAGTTTTTTAAGGACTCAATGCACCAGGAGACACGCATGAAACAAAGAAAACTCGGCAATCAAGGATTAGTGGTCTCGGAACTGGGACTGGGCTGCATGGGCATGTCTGAATTTTATGGCACTCCCGATGAGCCAGAAGCGATCGCGACCATTCAGCGGGCATTAGATCTGGGCGTGACCTTCCTCGATACGGCTGATATGTATGGGGTCGGGCACAACGAGGAGTTAGTTGGCAGGGCGATTCAAGACCGTCGGGATCAGGTGATTCTAGCGACCAAATTTGGTAATGTGCGAGGTAATGACGGCAGCTTTCTAGGGGTAAACGGCAAGCCCGACTATGTTCGTTCTGCCTGTGAAGCCAGTCTGAAGCGGCTTGGTGTTGACGTGATCGATTTGTATTACCAGCATCGGGTTGATCCCGACACTCCGATCGAGGAAACCGTTGGAGCAATGGCGGAGTTGGTGCAAGAGGGGAAAGTCCGTTACCTAGGATTGTCGGAAGCGGCTCCGGAAACGATTCGTCGTGCCCAAGCGGTGCATCCTATTTCTGCTCTCCAGACGGAATATTCCCTCTGGAGCCGAGAGCCAGAGGCAGAAATTTTGCCGACTTGCCGCGAGTTGGGAATCGGTTTTGTGCCTTACAGCCCGTTGGGTCGTGGGTTTCTGACCGGCAAAATCAAAAGCCTCAAGGATTTAACAGAGGGAGATTACCGGGCTGAACGTTATCCCCGCTTTCGAGCTGAGAACTTACAGCATAATCTGGAACTGGTGGAGCAAGTTGAGCAGATGGCCTCCGCTAAAGGAACCAAAGCCGGACAGCTTGCTCTAGCCTGGGTTTTAGCGCAGGGAGAGGACATTGTGCCGATTCCTGGAACTAAACGCCGCACGTATTTGGAAGAGAATATCGCGGCAGCGGAGGTGACGTTGACTCAGGCAGAGTTGGATCAGATCGGAAAGGCGCTGCCGCTCGGAATTGCAGTGGGCGATCGCTACCCAGATATGAGTACCGTCAATCGATAGAGGTGGATGTCAGGTAAAAACGCATTCATTTGACTTCTGAAGCGGATGGCTGAAGCTCAGAACGCGGGGATCGGAGCAAATTGCTCAACGTTCCGAGTTCTGAGCTTCACTTTTGAAGTAAAAAGCTCGACGTTTCAGGCTCTGAGCTTGAAGTTCCGGGTTCTAAGCTTGGAGTTCCGAGTTCGGAAGGCGGAGTTTCCCGTTCGGAAGGCGGAGTTTCCCGTTCGGAAGGCGGAGTTCCGGGTTCTAAGCTTGGAGTTCCGAGTTCTGAAGGCGAAGTTCCGAGTTCTGAGGGCGACGTTCCGAGTTCTGAGCTTAGAGTTCCGAGTTCTAAGCCTGGAGTTCCGAGTTCTGAAGGCGAAGTTCCGAGTTCTGAGGGCAACATTCCAAGTTCTGAGCTTGGAACTCCGAGTTCGGAAGGCGAAGCTCCTCGTTCAGCGTTCCCGTAGCCTTTGAATATCTCTAAAAGTATTACTGCTGACGAATTGCGATCGTGTAAGAAGGCCGTTGCTGATCGCGTTGACTCTTGACTACACGAAAATCGTGGTCAATATATAGATGCTCAAGCTGGGGAGTGGCTAAGAAACTGGTGCCAACTTTTTTAGCCGTGCTTTTGTCTAGACTGCTCAAATCAGGGGCCTCTGGCGCATCAGCTTGACTCAGTTTGGATGTGACGACCTTCGTTAACCAACTCCCTGCCTTTTCAGGAGTGAGCAGATTCCCTCTCCACCGAAAAGCCTGCTCAATGCCCACATTCTGGATGTACCACTGACCATTCTGCACTGCAAATTTCTGCAACAACATAAAGTCGTAAGCCAGCAGAACGGCAGAAATCGCCCGGAGAAAAGAGCGGCGCTGCCCCGGAGCATAGCGGGCAATATTGGCGTAGTAGCCATTGTCTTGAAAGATTTGATAGGACTGGTCTCGGACTCGTCCGGGCAAAATTTCAATGAATGGGATTGTAGACCAGACCGGCAACCACACGCCTAGCGCGATCGCCACCTGCTCTTCAGCATTGGGAAATGGATTGCGCTGACTTAATTCTGCAAACAGGGGTTCCAGGGTACTTTTGTAAAACTTTACTTTTTGACTCAAGGGCGCTCGATCATTGCCTTCAGCCAGCTTCAGAATCTCCTGCTTGAGTTCGTCTGTGCTTCTATGACTTAAATTGGGGAGCACTGTTCATTCTCCAAACGTCGCCTCTAGCCTTAGCGTAACGTACGCAGGCTCTGCCCTAAGTAGGTCTTTAGCAGATTTAATTGCGGGTTACGAATCGAGATGAATGCTTGCAATTGTCAAAATTAGGCGATCGCGCGGCTCGCGTCTACGATCGATCGCAATCGAATCCGTTTCGTGAGCTTCTGGCAGATGCCGAGGGTGGTCTATCTTAAATTTAATCTTGCTTACCTACCTAGACAGGCACAATCCTTCATGATCCGATCGCATCATTTTTCTGCCATTTTGACGGCTACGGATAAAATTGTTACTATGCTGCCCGCAGAATTGCTGGGTCTGCTAAAAATCGTTGTGCAAGGAGCAGGTCTAAATGCAGTGAGTGAAGCGTCTGCCGCGTTCGAGCCGCAAGGAGTATCAGTTGTGCTGATTTTAGAAGAGTCGCATGTTGCACTGCATGTTTGGACAGAATGCGGCAAAGTAACCGTTGATGTTCATGTTTGTGATTACGTACAAGATAATTATTCAAAAGCGCAACATTTAACTCAACTACTCGATCAACAGATTAGTGGTTCTTACGATCGCGATCGCTGGAGTTATCTACTTGCTACAGGTTAAAACCGTAACTACTGAAGGTTAAAACCATGATTACCGAAACTCAACTCGAACAGCTTCAAGTCGGTGACAGACTTGAATATCAGGGAATTCAGTGGCGCATTGCCGATCGCAGTCACTATACTGACCCAAACGGATATGAGACGCAAGAATGGTTAATCCAGTCGGGAACGAAGAAAGACTACTATTTATTGCGCGAAGTTGATCCTGACCAAGGGCAGCAAATCACTTGGTATCTCGCCGAAGAGTTAGACAATCCAAGAATTACAGAACCCGGATCGTCTCGCGATTTACTAGCTCGTTTACCAGAAGCGATTCGCGCTAATCAGACTCCCTATCCAGAACTTCAACTCTTCAATCGCATCTATCAGTTTGAGTCTCAGACTGAGGGAGAGTATGTTTCTGAGGGCGTTAGAGAAACGCGCATCACTTGGGATTACTGGGACGAGGCACATCTCTGGAATTTGGCGCTAGAAGCGTGGAGTAACCGGATAGTTGTTTATTCAACCCGTACCGTTCAGCTTTCAGACTTCAGCCTAGTGCGAGGCGATTCGTTTCTGAGCGCAACCCCGCTTTGGCAAGAAGCCGAAAAACGCAAAGAGAAACGTAGCGTTCAACTGATCATTGCTTGGGCGGTTACTATTATTGGCTTTTTCTTAATGGTTTCTGGAATCTGATGTATGTCTAATTCACTGTTTATCGAATGTCATTCTCAGGGATTCGCTTTTTATATCAATGGCGATTTACAGTTCGATACAGCAGATGAAGCCATTTATCACGAATATTTAGCCATTCCTGCGATCATACTAGCGATTCAGCGATTCCCAAACACGGCATTGCGAGTATTGATCTGCGGCGGTGGTGACGGACTGACGGCAAGAGATGTTTTGCGCTTTTCAGAAGTGAGTGACGTTGCATTAGTAGATTACGATCCGGCAGTGTTAGAACTGGGTCGAACTACGTTTGTAGACTATAACCAAGGCAGTTTGTTAAACGAGCAACAAGCCGAATTAGGTTCAAGCCGAGTTGCTGTTTATACGCAAGAAGCATTTGAGTTTGTATCGGCGTTGCCGGATGCATGCTTTCATGTGGTGATTTGTGATTTTACGTTTCCGACTCGCCCCGAAGAAGCTAAGATTTATAGCCGCGAATGGTTTGAGCAAGTTCGTCGCGTGCTTCACTCTAGTGGAGTAATCAGCACAAATGCTGTATCACCTGAGCAAACAGCGATCGCATTTTGGTGTCTCTATCAAACGCTGCTCTCAAGCGGATTTCAAGCAAAACCGATGCACGTTGCGATTCCCTCGTTTCAGAAACTTGAATACGGTGAATGGGGTTTCTTCATTGCATCTGATGTAGAAATTATGCGATCGCAGCTAGAAACGCTCACATTACCCAATGGATTGCGCGAGCTAAGATCAGATTGGTTGAGTGCATTTGAGTTTAGCGATGCGATCGCGCAGCTCCGCCATGAGGTAAACATCCATACTTTAGCGTGTCCACAACTGTTTTATTATCTGCTCAATGCGAAGACGGATCTTGATCAATTTAATATCGATTCCAATATTAATTTTTTAGATATTTCCGAAGCAGGAACAGGACAAATTGGCACGCAAGATTTGTTGGAGTTAGATGCGATCGCTAAGCTGTGGTTAGAACAACTTAAGCAAACTCGCTTCACAGCCGAAGAACTGCTTCCGGTACAACATGCTGAACAAACGCCAAAAATGACGACGGAGTGGTTGACCTATTTGAAGTCTTTGTTAGAAGAAGTAGATGCAAAACAGCTACTGGGCGCGGTTTTAGAGCGCATTCAAGAATTGCCTCCAAAAATAGCGCACGACCTGAAGCAAACAGTCGAAAAACTTCGGACAGGACAGCCCTTACTTCAAGTTTCCGAACAAACAGCAGAAATTATTGTTCTCATTTCTGTTTCATTGCTCATGGCAAATTTAGCTGTACCTGATGCAGCGTTTGCAAAAGGATATGCAGCGTCAGGCAGTGACTGTGATTATGACAGTAGTGGAAATGCTATTGACTGCGGTAGTCCTACTGATGGACTAATTGGATTCGCAACCCTACTTGTCGGCGCAACATGGCTATTCAGGCTCTATAGGAAGAAGGATGAATAAGCAAAAACCTGTAGAGAACTCAACTTCGCTTTCGATTCGAGAATTACACTTGAGCGATCGCTTTGCCTGGAAAAAGCTTAATCAGTCTTTAGTCGGCAGTTGCTTTATGCAGTCTTGGGCATGGGCAACCTTTAAAGAGCTAGAAGGCTATCGAACCTTTAAATATGGAGTTTTTGATCAAGCATTAGTTGGCGGCTGTATCTTTTATGTTTATCCTCGCTCTCATTCTGCAAACTTACTCATTGCTCCAGGCGCACCATTAATTAGACCAGGCTATACATCTCAAGCAATAGAACTCCTCGTTCGGCAGGCGGAAAGAATTGCTCAAGAAGTAAGGACAATTGCGCTCCGAGTTGAACCGCTTTGGGCGGAAAAACCATCTGCGTTGAATCAATTTGTTCGCGCTCCGGTCGATTTGCTGCCTAGTGAAACCTTGATCATTGATTTACATCCAACGGAAACCGAAATCTTCGCTCAGATGAAACCGAAAGGACGCTACAACATCCGGTTGAGTCAACGGCATGGCGTCACGACACAGTTCACCACGGATCTACAAAAAATCAGCATGTTTTACGAGCTGTTTTGGGAAACCGTGCAGCGACAGACATTCTTTGGTGAGCCGTATCGCTTTTTTATCAATCTTTGTCAAACCCTGTTTGCTGAGAACATGGCAGAACTTGGTTTTGCCATGTGGAATGGAGAAATATTATCTGCTGTTCTGATTGTGTACTGGTGCGATCGCGCGACTTATTTATACGGTGGACGTAGTGATGCCCATGGTCATGTCATGGCGAATTATGCTCTGCATTGGGACGCGATCAAGCGTGCAAAAGCCAAAGGATGTCAACTCTACGATTTTTACGGATACACTCAAAATCCCAATCATAGCTACGCAAAGTTTTCCCAATTTAAGCGGCAGTTTGGCGGTACACCCGTTACAACGATCGGCGCTCAAGATTATTTCTTTTACAACCAATTTGCTGATACGTTAATCGGTCTAATTAATCGAACGATCGCTCAATAAAATTAGCATTGCAACGGAACGCAGACCTGAAATTAAGAGAGATAATTCCGAAATCAAGTAATGCTTGTCCGAATCGAATAACGGAAGCCCGAATCGAGAAACGCTTACCTCGAATCGAATAACGCTTATGCTAAATCGAATAACGGAAGCTTGAATCGAGAAACGCTTACCTTGAATCGAATAGCGCTTATGCTAAATTGAATAACGCTTATCTGAGATTAAATAACGCCTACCTCGAATCAAATAGCGTCTACCTTCAATCAAATACCGAAAACCTGAATCAAATAACGCCTATCCCGAATCAAATAGCGCCAGCCTGAATCAAAAAATGCTTCTCGTTCTCTCCCTATCCCCAGCGCTCTTTGCTATGATTCAGACCAAGCCAAGGAGAAGAACATGGAACTAGCGACGACGCTAATCGGTCAGACTGTCCGCAATGCCGTGCGAGAAGTGGGAATCAACCCAAACTACTGGTACGCCGTAGCTTGGGCAAAAGACCTCAAGCCCCAAGAAATTTTGCCGATCACGATCTGGGAGCAACCGATCGCGCTCTTTCGAGATAGCAAAAACCAAGTGCAAGCCGTTGAGAATGTCTGCCCGCACAAAGGCGTCGCGATGGATAAAGGCAAAGTGCAGGGAGACGCGATCGCATGTGGCTACCACGGCTGGGAGTTCAACGGTAACGGCGAGTGCATCAGCATTCCCTACTGGAATTCAGACCAAAAGCTACCTT
Source organism: Myxacorys chilensis (assembly GCF_059505265.1). NCBI lineage: Bacteria > Bacillati > Cyanobacteriota > Cyanophyceae > Leptolyngbyales > Leptolyngbyaceae > Myxacorys > Myxacorys chilensis. The sequence goes on from NZ_JCACKG010000124.1 coordinate 99,713, forward strand.
GCGCTCGGATGAGAAGCTATCCGGTGCAAGAGAAATACGGCATTCTGTGGATCTTTCCAGGCGATCCAGCCTTAGCAGAACGTGAATCTATTCCTGAAATGCCTGAATACGATAATCCCGATTGGCTCATGGTTCCAATCACGGCTAGGTTCGAGGCGCATTTCTCCATCTGCAACGAAAACACAATGGACGTGTTTCACGGCTATTTGCATCAAAACCTCCAAGGCTGGTTTGATCCGGTCTTGCTAAAGCTTCAAGAAACCGAGAATTCTGTCACGGCTGCCTACAACGTCTCTTATAAAGGAGCGATTACCAAGTTTTTGGGCTTGAGCGAAGATGGTGGCGTAACGACTAAAACTATTTCTATTAGTTATCGTTATCCCAACTACGCCAGCGCCCTCGAAGGGGTTTCATCGCTATATTTAATGCGGTTACCCATTGGTAAAACAAAAAGCCACTCCTTTGCATTGTTTTTTCTAAAAGTTCGCGTTCCAAAATGGTTGCTCAATCCATTACGTCCTCTGTTGCAGCCTGCAATTCTTCATCTATTATTCATGAGGTTTCTAAATCAAGATATTGAGATGATTGAGAGCGAACAGAAACACTATCTTAAAAACCCTGAACGACGGTATGTAGAAGTGAATCCTGCGATCGTAGCGGTACAGCGCTTAATTGTACGTCAGTATGAACAATACCTTCGACAGCAAAGCGAGAACGTAAAGCCGCTTCAGGAAGCAAATCGACAGTAGACTGAACCAGAGACTAAGAATTTTTTGGCAAACTGTATTTCCTGTGAGACGCGGTTCATTTGAAGTTGCGCGAAGCGCAGTACAGAAGATATTTCTGTGAAAATCATTCCTTAGCCAGTAGCTATGGTAGGAAAGTTTGGTATACACCAAATAGTCGTCTATATTCAATCAACCGTTCTCTCCAAGTAAATGCTATGAGAAACTCAGTACCGACGTTTAAACACTGGCAGCGCAGTCTCCTTGGGCTTTTATTGACCGTTGTTCTCCTGATTACAGGCTGTCAGCAGGCAAAAGCCCCCGATCGCTTTGCTCAGGCTCAGCAAGACAGCACCAAGCGTGGTGTCACTGCCGTTGCTAAAGATGCCACTCAAGGCAGTCAATTCAATAAGTACTTCCCGAAACCAGGGGCAGGCTACGAGCGAGTTTACACCCAAGAGAAGAAAGGCTTTAGTGAAGCGGCTCTTAAAAAAGATGGTAAAGAGGTAGCAAAACTATCGATTTCTGACACCAGCAGCCTGCCTGCTGCCGCCGCTAAGTATGAAAACAGCTCCCAAACGATCGCAGGCTACCCAGCCATCACGATGGGCAAAACTCAAACGAGTGTGTTGGTTGGCAAATATCAAGTAAAAGTCCTCGGGCGCGATCCTAACTTCAGTCAAGCCGAGCGTGAGCAATGGATTTCTAAATTTGACCTCAAAGGATTATCCAAACTGAAAATCTAAACCGGATTTCAAGAAGTCTGATTGATCCGTCAACGGATCACTTTCCTCACGATCTGTCGTGAAACCATTCACAGGAGCTTTTCATGAGCAAAACTATTTACGAATTGGTGGACGAACTTCCCACAGACGGGATGACGGTCAAAGCCCTCAACGCCCTCGATTTCGTCGTGCCGGGACAATGGCAAAACTTGACGGGCTTTACAAACACGATTAGTGCTGTCACAGGTGAAACCGACGACGCGATGATTCAAGCGATCGGGGAACGCGCCGTTTACCTCTACAACGACAGTTCTCAAGGCTATCAGCGGGCGATGTGGCTCTACAACACCGTTGACTCGGCGGCAGGAGCGCTCGGTGCGGCGGCATTGGCAAACAAAATTGGGCAAGACATCTCGTTTTTAGGCTTTTTGGGCAATCTCACCCCCAAGCCAGAAAAAGCGCAAAGTCTTGACCTCGCCGTTAAACTCGTGGTCGAACTGGTCGCCTTTTGCCAAATTAATGGCATTCCTGGAGACAGCATCGGTGACTTTCTAGCTGCACTAGGCGACTACGGCGGCGAATCGCTGATGCGAATGGCAGCCCTCGTCTGCTATGACGGGCTGATTCCACTCGGCGGCGGCTTCATCGAAAAAGGCATGGCGAGCATCACTCAGACCTCACCAGACGAACTCCAAAAAAATCAGACCTTTAAAGGCGTCAGTGATCTAATTCCGGGCGGCAATCCTGCCGGGCAGTTGGGCTTTATTACCCAAAGCTTCGACTCTGTAAAAGGCTGGATGGGTGACTTTGTTAGCTCTCGTAACCTCACTCAGCAGAGCGTTCTCAGTCATCTCAGCCAAGTTATCCAGGTTTCTGCTGACAAACTGGACTACGTAGGGGCATTCCTTGACGTTTCCGTGAAATACTATACCCATACGGGAACGCAAACTCTAGCGCGGCGTCTCATAGAACGAGCCGTTGCTGAACTCTAAACAAATGGCCGATTAAAGTTTACGATCAGCGATAGGCAAGACTGAGTTTGGTCAGCCTGTCGCTTTTGCACTTTAAAATTGCCTATCGCTATCCCCCATCTGCCATCCCCCTGATAAGCTGTTATTCATCCCAAACCATTTATCCCTATCCACTATGAATCAGCGTCTTTATGCAACATGGCGAAATTCTGTATTAGCCAAATATACTGGTGACTCAGATGCGTAAAGCGCAGCTTCCTACGGAATTGCGATCGTCAAACAGGTGAGAGGAACAAACTGTGCAAGTTGTTAAGGAGTACGTGCGGCGTTGGTATGATAGCGGGCTAGAGCCTGATGAATATATTTGCCATGCCCGTCAAGGAAATATTGTCGAGATCGAAGACGCAGAAACGGGAAAACGGCACACCGTTCTCACCTTTTGCACCAATGATGTGCTAGGGCTAACACAAAACGAATCGGTCAAGCAAGCGGCGATCGACGCCATCTTGCAATACGGCACTTCAACTAGTTCAACCTCGGTGCTAAGCGGTCGAGTTGACCTACATCGTCAATTGGAAGAAGAAGTATCGCGGTTCAAGCATTTGCCCCACACTCAGCTTTTTCTCAATGCGTGGATGGCGATGCAAGCACTAATGGATGCGTTTTGTCACCTTGCGATTCCGGTTCCAGGATTTGAACATACCCGCGAAACGCTGATCATGACCGATGTGCTCAATCACGGCTGTATTGTGTCGGCGCTGGCCAATGCGGGAACGCGATCGGGTAAGCTGTTTGGTCACAGCCCTCGAGTCCGGGTGAAAGCCTACCGTCACTGCGATGTCGAAGATTTGGCGCGAAAGCTGAAGCGCTACGTTAAAGAGGGAGACCGAATTATGGTCGTCTCTGATGCGGTCTTCTCGATGGACGGCGATCTTGCGCCCCTACCGGAGATGATCGATGTGATGTCTCACTATCCTGACAGCGTTCTGCTGATGGATGAAGCCCACGCCAGTGGGGCAATTGGGGCATCAGGGCGGGGCATCTATGAGCATTACGGGTTGACGCCTCAAGATGCGATCAACAAAGGCGTAGTGCCCCTAATCATGACGACTTTTTCTAAATTTGGCGCGTCTGTGGGAGCCGCCATCAGTTCTCCAGTGGCAGAATTGAAACCGCTATTAAACTGCTCTCCTACGTCGATTGGCACCTGTTCTCTGGCTCCTCCTCTAGCGGCGGCTGCCCTGCAAAGTATTCGGATGGTGCAAGAGCATCCTGAACTCGTGGCCCGCTTGCAGGAGAACACAAAGTACCTGCGATCTCGTCTCGTGGCTCAAGGGTTTGAGGCCATTGGCGAAACTAACGTCGTTCCCGTGATTTTGCCAACCGAACTTAATCCGAAAGAATTTGCCCAAGAACTGCTGACGTCGTATGGACTCTGGGTATCTCCCATCTGGTTTATTGCAAAACCTAGAATCCGAATGACCGTCAACGCACTGCACACGCGCGAGGAGATGGATAAATTAGTTAACGCTATGGTAAGCGCGCGGGATTCAATATACAAGGCAACGATTAGCGCTTAGCCCAAAAAGGGTGATCGCCCTTCAAAAAGGCGATCACCCTCTCTAAACACAGAACCCTAAGCTACTTGCAAAAAGCTCTTTGCCCTCTGGCTACTTTGCACCGACAACTCGCAGGCGTTGAGTCACCATCGTCATCCCACCATAACGCACAAGAACTGCCGAAATCCATTGAGAACTCGGTGTGTTTGGCGCACGACCTACTTTAAAGACGCCTCCAGAAGACAGTAGCTCTAGGTCAGCGGTTGAAGGTTTGACATAGCTGTTTGCCGTCACAGGTTCCTCAAGCACAGATCCCAAGAGCAAATCATTTTCTAGCGGCTCCTGCACGATCGCGTCAAAATTAAATTCTTGTCCGGGCTTGACTTGATTCGGCAGATTGATTTTGACTGAGGGTGGATTCTCGCCTGATGTAATCTGGTTATTCTCTGCCAACACATCCTGTCTGACAATCTGATTATTCTCAATCTTATGACGCGCTTCGATTGCCGCATTCAGCTTCATTTGCTGACCGTTCACCATTTGGCTTCCGGTAATATAAGTCACCGTTTCTGCTTGAACACCGGATCCGATCGGTTGCCAAGATTTTAATTCTGTTCGATAGGTCAGTTGAGGATACTGCTTCCACAATGCCGTCAAGGATTGCTCTAGGGTTTGACGAGTCAGACCGTCAGAGTGGGTAAAGGCAGGGCTATAAAACTGAAGAACGCCTTGTAAATTCTTGTTAGTGGCGGCGGCATCAATTTGGGTCAGCACTTGTTTGAGAGGAGCGGGAGCGGTTTGTGGAGTTGCGGCAGTCGCTCGACTGGGGGACAACTGGTTCAGGGCGATCGCAACTCCAAGTGTCAGGAAAAACAGAGCTTTCCAGGACTTTAATCCTGACTTTGCAACGAGCATTAAGCGAATGGGGGCAGCTGGCAAAGTCAAGTGGCGCATAGGGCAACTGTCTGAAACAGGTAGACTTCCAGTCAACTATACACTGAATGGCGCGGAGGAACCGGATTTTTTGAGCAGAAGCGATGACACAGCCACTATGAAATTACCACAGTCATGCTATGGCCGGATTAACGGTATTTGAGAGGGGTAAGAACGTTGAGCCGATAGAAAGCCGTTCTATTTGGAGATCTTAGCATCCGTGGAAGACCTAAGGAGAGTGTATGATTGCTCTATCATTTTTGACGCTCGATTTTTGTTTTAGCTGTGCAACCTTCAACTGTTGAGCCATTCCCTATGCGTCCTACCCCTCCGCCTCGTTTGTTAATCGCCGCAAGTGGCACGGGGGGGCATTTATTTCCTGCGATCGCAACTGCTGAGCAGCTTTCCGATTACCAAATTGAATGGCTCGGCGTGCCGGATCGCTTAGAGACAAAGCTGGTCGGCGATCGCTACCCGTTGCATACGGTTAAAGTCACAGGGTTTCAGCAAAAGCTGGGACTGGAAACGCTGAAAGTTCTATTCGGATTGCTGGGATCAGTGTTCAAGGTGAGAAAGCTACTGCAAGACGGTCAGTTTAGCGGCGTGTTTACAACCGGAGGCTATATTTCTGGACCTGCCCTATTTGCCGCGCGATCGCTGGGGTTGCCTGTCATTCTGCACGAGTCCAACGCACTTCCAGGAAAGGTAACTCGCCTATTTGCCCCGTGGTGTACGGCTGTTGCCCTCGGTTTTGAAGCGGCAGCAAAGTATTTGAAGAACGCAAAGACGATTTGCGTTGGAACGCCTGTGCGATCGCAGTTTCGCTCAGCCCTCGAATCTGCTTCACTTGATCTATCAATTCCAGATCAGGTTCCGCTCATTGTAGTAGTTGGCGGCAGTCAGGGAGCCGTTGCACTCAACAAGCTTGTGCGCCAGTCTGCTCCAGCTTGGTTTGAGGCGGGAGCGTGGGTAGTCCATATCACAGGTGACAATGACCCAGAACTAGACACGCTACACCATCCACAGTATCTAGCCCTGCCGTTCTATAACAACATGGCAGCGCTGTTTCATCGGGCAAACCTAGCGATCAGTCGAGCAGGAGCAGGAACGCTAACTGAGCTAGCCGTGACGCACACTCCTTCGATTCTAATTCCGTTTCCGTTCGCCGCAGAAGATCACCAGACCTACAATGCCACTGTTTTTGCGAACGCAGGAGCAGCAATTTTGTTTCGTCAATCGGAATTAACACCAGAAATGCTTCAGAACTCCGTTTTGACGCTTCTGAAAGAGCGCAATCCAACGGACTTCGCGCAGCGAACCTCTACGAAGCTTGGCAAAGCCAATCGTTTAGAGCAAATGGCAGATCGCGCCGCCTCGCTTGCTGTGGTTGACAGCGCTGAGCGAACCGCGCAACTCGTGCGAGACTGCCTAGCGAGACGATGAGCGGCGACGAGCAAACCACGTTTGAAGCTGTTCGCGACAAGCCGATTCTAAAATTCCGCTCAGCACCGGAACGCGATGATTTGACGCGGGGCAATCCGGCAGATTTAGTACTGTCCGAATGGCTCCCGCTTTTAGGTCGTCGGTTCCGTAGACCAAGCACCCCAGCCGTGATAGAACAATCGCACCAGCGCACATTGGGCACGGTTCCAACGTGACGTAAAGTGTACAGTCGTTCAGATGCCAGCTTTGAAGAACTTGTCCGGCAGCTCTGAGCGCTAAAATTTCAGCGTGAGCCGTGGGGTCGCGATCGCGCTCTCGACGATTTTGCGCCTCGGCAATTAACTTTCCTTGGGCATCCACTACGATCGCGCCGACTGGTACATCTCCTTGTTCTCCTGCCCGTTCTGCTAGTTCTAGGGCGCGTTGCATCCAGTCCCGATGCTTGAGATACTCAGGATGATCGATCGGCGGTGGTGGAATGTGGTACGGCATAGCTCAGCAATACTGCGCCTATTGTAAGCCGTTTCAAGTTAGCTTAATCACGGTCTAAACCTATGTCTTCGTTAAATCTTCTGGCTCAATATTTAGCGGGTGAATTTGAGAATCGAGATCAAGCGATCACTGATCCGGCTTGGTTTGTCCACCTCCGCCTATGGCATCGTCTTGTCTCTCTGTTTAGCCAAGACAGTATTACTCTATTTGCCGAACAAGCCAATGTGATTAACCTCAACAATCCTTATCGTCAGCGTTTGATGCGGTTGCAGGCTCATGGCTCTGATCTCAAAGTTCAATACTATGCCTTTAAAGATCCCTCCGCAGTTAAAACAGGAGGACAACATCCTGAATTACTGCAAAGCCTCACCGAAGAACAAATTGAACTTCTGCCTGGATGCGTCCTTCACGTAACGCACAACGACAATTGCTTCATTGGCTCACCTCCGACCGATACCCGATGCTGTTTCGCCTACCAAGGCAAAACAATTCAAGTTTCTCTGGGATTTGAAGCGCGTTCAGATCAATTTCTGAGCTATGACAAAGGCATTGAGCCAGACACCGGAAAAGCTCTCTGGGGAGCATTAATGGGAGCTTATACGTGTACTAAGCAAACCCAACTTTAGAACCCCCACCACAAAAGCGGCAGACGAGAGATTCTATAACGCCGTGAAGAATCTCTCGTCTGCCCAAAATACTGCTTCTTCTCAATAAACCTAACTTGCTAGACTTCTCGATAAGCCTTCTAAGGCTTCTTCTTCCGTCTCAAAAACTTCAAATACCGAATCCATCATCGTTACTTCAAACACTAGCTTTGCTTCAGGATGCACATCGCAAATGCGAAAACTGCCTCTAAATTTATCTGCATCGCGCATTCCTGCAACTAAAGAAGTAAGTCCAGAGCTATCAATAAAATTGACCTGCCCCAAGTTCACGACAATGTGATTACTCTCTTTGGCAATACAATCTTGTAGCTTGAGGCGAAATTGCCATGCTGTTGTAATGTCTAAGCGACCCGATGGCTGAAGAATGACAACAGTCGTGCCATCTTGAGCTGTGTGCGTTCTCTGCTCCATCTGAAGTGCCTTCTGTTCCATGTAAACCATTGATTTTCCCTTAGCCCGACCCTTTGAACTTTGCTTTGTAAACCCCTATAGGGCTTGGCAGCGCGATCACAGCAATTATGAGCAACTATGCTAGTTAGCCCACAAACAGTAAAGGGCTAACGTAGTTTGCAGAGGTCTTTCGTATTCGGAGATGATTCACTGGCTGTGGTTACTGCACTTCAGTAGACTAATAATTCCATAGCGATATATGCCGCAATGAATCAATGACACTTCTTAAACATAGCTAAACCATAGCTAGACCTTTTCAAGAATCTTTTCGTCGATCATGTCCAAGATTTCTGCGTCTCTCGTTGAATCGAACTTTCTTCCAAACAAGTCAGAGGTGTTGGCAAGCCTATTAAAATCATCCTTGACAAAAACTCTAGGACCTTTAGGATTAGGGTTCTGCCAATCGATGTAGAAAAGATTATCATTAACTACTTTATCTTTGAAAGGAGAATTCAAGACAATAGTTTGAAAGAAAAGTTCGTCTGGAATTTCCACGTATTTGAAGTAATTGACATAGGCAGGGTTGGTTTGAATAAAATTTTGAATATACTCCACACAATTTCTAGGTAAACACCAAGATGCTGAGCCAAGGAAAACGTTGAAATCCTTTAAAAAAACTCGCTCTTCAATAGGAACCCAGAACAATAAAGATGTATATAAAGACGAAACTAAACGTAGCCATTTTATTTTGAGTATTTTGCTTCTTAAATAAGTACTAGCAGTCAACTGAGGTGGTAGAACAAGACGAAAATGAGTAGTTAGAATAAAATGCCAATAGTGAATTCTATCAGTACCGCTAGTTTGCCAACTCTTATCGGGTGGAATTCGATAATCTTCATAAGTCATGAATATTTTTCCTTCATTTTCCTCTAATACTTTCGCAATTTGATTGTTTGATTTTAGAGGATAATCTTGCCCAGTTAGTAAAATTAGCCAATCAAAGGATATATTTCTTTTGAAAATCTCATTTATTCCCTCTATTGGAGCTTGCACAAGACCGAAACCACCCCAATAGCATTTATTTCTGTGTATAAAATGGACGTTGTTAAGATGACAGAGTTGAGTCGTTGCTTGATGGTAGATCCTACTATCAGTCCTCTTATCTATGTGGATAAAAAATGACACATTTTCAGAATTGAGTCTAAGAACTAGACGAGTTAGCTGTTCGGGATACCTGTGTGCCAAAATAATGTAGGCAATTTTCATTTGACTTCTCATGCTAAGCTTTACAGGTTTGAGAGGATAAAGGTAGTGTTTTAGAAATGTTGATGACTACTTAAAGCAATTGTTCTTTTAGATTACGCAGGGCATTAGTCGAGCAAGCTTTCTTCCATATGATTGCTAGAGATAAGATGCAACGTGTATGTGGAGAATTCAAGTTTTTGGATGCGCTCTAGAGAAGGGATCATACCTATGCAATCTGTTCAAGAAGTTATTGAAGTTCTCAAAGATTATTCTGGGGAGTTCCATCCAAAGTACACCGCAATTTTTTACTCTAGAAGCAATTTTTTCTCAAGTTTTGCTTTTAGAGTAAAAACTGCTTCTAGAGTAAAGACTGAATAACTTGTTCTTACGCAAGAGTTGAATAAACTTTACTTCTGCACGAGCTGTTTGAAAATTATTAGATTTGCCATACCATCCAAGCGCAAAGTAAGTTGCTAGTCAAACACCAGTCTCGATTGGTAGCCAGTGAGAAGCAGGAAAGACAAAGAGAGGTTCGATCAGGAAGTGAAAATTTGGTGTTTGAGTGAAATATCGTTTACCAACTCGCTCTACTTCTTTTGCCATACGATAATGTTAAGCAAAGCGGTTGCTACTCCACTGGTTTTCGTATCTAGCAATCCCGCTATTTCCTAAAACTCATCTGTACCACCGACATCTAAAATTTTAATAGGAGTTGACAACGTGGCTAGAAAAGATTTAGACAGATCCAGACTTTTGTTGCGCAAAGTTGCGGCTAGCGAGTCTGACCGTTTAAAGGCATAAATCTGACGTGTGACTTACATCATTATGATTAAAGTCTGCTTGCGTGGTCTCAAACTAACTAAAAGATTTTTCAAACCCTAAACGTTGCTTAATTATTAAGTAGATAAAAGCGGTATTGCCAAAGATATAGCGTTTCCACAAACGGCGTGGCTCAATTAGAAGCCTAAAGAACCATTCCAAACCTATTTTTTGCATTATCTTAGGTGCTCGTTGTACCATTCCTGACATCAAATCAAAACTGCCTCCTACACCAATTGAAATAGGTACATTTAGCCGTTGGTAATTTTGACTGATCCATAGCTCCTGTTTCGGCGTTCCTAAACCTAGAAAAAGAATATCTGGTGCTGCTGCTTTGATCATTTCATCAATTCGCTGCGACTCTACAAAATCAGATTCAAACCCGTAAGGTGGGCAGTAGGTTGTAGCATCTAGATCGGGATAGCGAAGCTTGAGTGCTGCTGCTGCTTTTGCCGCTGCGCCAACGCGGCCTCCCAGAAAAAACACCTTCAACTGATGAGTTGCAGTAACAGCACACAGATGCTCAAATAGGTCGGTTCCGTTAATACGACCCTGCAAAGGCGTATTAAGAAGCTTTGCCGCCCATAAGAGAGGAACACCATCTGGAACTACGAGAAAAGCCTCTTTATAAACTTGTCTAAAGACAAGATCATTCTGCAAAAGGACAACATGTTGTGCATTTGGAGTGACCACATATTGAGGCTTTTTATCGGTCACAACATGCTTAAGGATTGTTTGGACTGCATCATCGAAAGAGTAGGAATCAATTTCCATTCCAGCAATTTTTACTCTCATTTTTACTAAATAGGAAGGCGAAATAAAATGTAGGATGAAGAGGTTCGTAGATCTTTAGATGAGTAGCCGCTAATGCCAGCCTCATTACGAGTTGTCCTGAGCGAAGAATCAGACCGCACTCTTAGGGAATTACGAGCTGCTGTGACGGTGCCTCAACGCATTAAAGAAAGATTGTGCTCACACGGTTCGATTGAACGCTCAAGGATAGAATGTGCCCGCCATTGCTGATATTTTTGAGTGTCAAGAACAAACAGTGCGAGTGACGCTGCGATGGTGGGAGCAAGGAGGGTTAGGTGGACTGTGGGATGCACCTGGACGAGGTACCAAACCGAGGTAGAAGCAGGAAGACCTTGCTTATCTTGAACACTGCCTCGACCAAGAACAACTCACCTACAACAGCGTCCAACTGGCAGCGAAACTAAAGCAGGAGCGACACGTCAAACTCAGCGCATATGGGATTCACCCAATTCTGCAAAAAAGGGTTCCGGTGGAAACGGACTCGCCACTCGCAACAGACCCAGCAAAACCTAGAACAACAGCGACTCAAACAAGCTGACCTTGATATTTTAGAGTTAGCTGCCCAAGAGGGACACATTGACCTGAAGTACTTGGATGAGGCAGGCTTCTGCTTATTCAGTCCTGTCAGTTACAGCTACAGTCGCATCAAGCAGCAGAAATGCTTGGAACAAGTGCCGACTCGTGGACATCGCATTAGTATTTTGGGACTGTGGCAACCGGAGCAACAGTTTGAGTATACTCTCGCTCAAGGTGGGTTCGATGGGAAAAGCTACATCACAGTCATGAACTCAATTGCCCAAAAAGCAGGTCTTACACTGGAACAAACGGGACGCTTAGCCGTGGTGGTGCAGGACAACGGCTCGATTTACAACCGAGAGATTGTGCAGCAGCAGTGGCAACGGTGGCAACAACAAGGCTTATTTCTGTTCTTTCTACCGCTTTACAGTGCCCAGATGAATCGGATTGAAGATCAATGGCACCAACTCGAAACTCATGAAATTGCAGGGCAGATGTTTGAGGATGAATATGATTTAGCAATGGCAGTGATTAGAGGAATGGAAATCCGAAGCAAAAAGGGTAAGTACTCGCTAGAGCGTTTTAAGTTTAATTCCACTTAGCTACTTACCAACGAATTTAGAATATATCTGCGACTTTCTTCTCTTTGAGCCAGCGAATTGCAGACTGATAAATACTCATTGTGATTTGATGATTTTTTTCTATGGAATAGCATTCATCGTATTGTCTACGGGCCAAACCTCCTCGACGAAGAAGCTCTTGAGGGTTAGACCAAGCCTCTTTCATAACTTTGACCAGATCATGAGAATCACCTGGCTCAAAGTACCATCCAGATGATCCATCTTTAACGATTTCAGAAGCAGCACCCATTCGAGCAGCTACTACAGGACATCCAGTTGCAAATGCTTCGGTAATTGTCATAGGGAAGCCTTCATACCACTCTGAGGCAAAGACAACAAGAGTTGCTTCCTGCATCAGTTGCAAGACCTTATTGCGTGGCAACGATCCTAAGTACTCGACGTTACTAGGCAAACTACCTCTCAATAGGATTTCTAGCGGTCCCTGCCCTACTATCTTTAGAGGAATTTCTCCGTCGAGCATATCCCAAGCCCTTAAAACAGTTTCAATTCCTTTGTACTGCAACAACTTGCCGACGAATAGAGCATACTTGCCTGCATGAGTACCAGATTGAATATCTTCACTTACAAAATTGGGTTTCACAGCAATTTTATGGGCAGGCAATCCTCCTTGAATAAACTTCTGGCGCGCAAATCGAGTCAAAGCGATATAGATGTCAACTTCATTCTGGTATGTACCTCGTAGGTGATTTAAAGTAAGACCAGCAGAGGCTACCGTTGTTTGTATGCGGTTATTCCGATAGCAACTATTAGCCATAGCAGGATAAGGAACCGTTTTTCCAAGGCAATCTTCGCAAACTTGACCATCTCTATAAAGATATGCACCAGGGCAAACAAGTTTAAAGTTGTGCAATGAATGAATAACTGGAACACTAGCTTCATGACAGGCAGCATAAACAGATGGAGAAACCAGTGGAATTGTATTGTGAACATGAACAATATCTGGTTTATGTTCACGCAACATTCCTTTCGCGTATTGATAGGAAGGTAATGACCAAAGAGAATCAAGAGCAACCTTTGCTTTTGATAAAGCACTCAGTTTTTGAATGGACGAACTCTCAGGAATCCATTGAACTACTTCATGTCCATATTTTTCAAGCATTTTCTTCTCAGAAGCAACTACAACACCTTCCCCGCTGAGATGCTGATATTCATTATGAACTTGTAGTATTTTCATGTAATTCCCATGCCCGTAATAGGTCAACTAAATTTAAGTCCAGTAGCAGCCTGTTGCAAATTTCCAACTCCAACGCAGTCCTTTTGCTAGCAAACGCTTTACATTTTCGGACCAGGAAGGCTCATTACCATAATATCTTTGCCTAATTAAGCATCCTTCGGTAATAGCAGTTTCTTTTAGCCTCTGTGTTTTTTGCTCTGGATATAATCGCATACAAGACCAATATTGACGAACATGATGTACCTTTGTAATTTCCGAAAAGCGAATCCATAGGTCGAAGTCCATAGTCATATTTAAGTTAGGGTTTAGTCCACCAACTTCTTCGTACAGACCACGCTTCCAAAATGCTGAAGGTTGAGGAATAAAGTTATGTTCATACAGACAAATGAAACGGCTAAAACCGGTCTCCTTACGGCGTTGGATGATGGCATCATGATCATCAATCCAAAAAGTATCTCCATAAACAAACTGAGCATCAGTCATATGATGAAAGAAATTAGCCACCGAATGTAAAGTTCCTGGCATTAAAAGATCATCAGAACATAACCAACAAAAAATGTCGCCTGTTGCATCTTTAAACCCTTTAATTAGGGCATCAGATTGACCACAATCTGGTTCACTAATCCAATATGCTAGTTGCTTTTCATGACGCCGAATAATATCAATACTATTGTCTGTGGAACCACCATCGATGATGATGTACTCTAAGTTGGGATAGCTTTGATTTAATATGCTGAGAATTGTTCTCTCAAGATAATTTCCTTGATTATAAGAGGGTGTAACAATGCTAATCTTGGGCAAAGTCATAACATCTCACTTTACTTAAATATTTAGAATCACAATTGTGAAAGAGACTTTTGAAGTTTCTGGGCATGACTTACAATGGATAAAGCGGCAACCGAGGAAGCAATCAGAATTAAGATTAACCAAGCAACATCAATATTTGCATTTGAAATAGACGCCCAAAAAAGATAAGCAATAAGCGAGCAGAAGGAAGCCTTCGCATAAATTGCAATTTCTCGATTTGGAAACTTAGCCAATCTAAAAGAGTAAAGTAAGAGGAGCAGTAGGAAAAGTAAATGAACCACTAGACCCACTAACCCCCAGGATATAAATAGCCAAAGATATATATTGTGAGGAGATTCACATTCTCCAGAGGCATTTAAGACACCAGCATGGTTACAAACGTATTCCCAACCTCGTACTCCAAACCCAAAGAAGGGGGATATTTCTGAACCGTATGCAAAGGCTGGAGCCCAAACTTTTTCAACCCGCCACCCAAAAGTTCCTTCTCCTTGTGCCTCGCTACTAAAAGCAGTTTGAGCGATGGTTGCTCCAACGGATCGAATAATTATACCTAGCGTAATTAACACGGGTAGGTATTTTAGTAGGGTTTTGATTGACAAATTGGAGTAAAAGAGAAATAGAACAAGGGGGTAAATAATAAAAAGTGCAGTTCGCGTTCCGTTAAAAAGAATCATTAGTGGAGTAATTGTTAAAGCAAAAATTCTAAGCAATGACTTTTTTATTCCCGATTGTTGCTCAGTATATGCCAAAAAAAATGGCAAAAGCGTCATTGCTCCATTTGCATCTTCATTTGCAGCAGCAAAAATGCCATCCAGTTTGAGAGTGTCGCTTCCGTACGCCTGCATTATTGTTGTTAGGCTATAGCCTGAATTAGCAATGACACCGGGATATTGAACAATTAATAGAAAAAATAAAGTTGTGAGAGTTGCAGCACAAATATGATGTACTTTAACGCTATTCTTCACATTGAGTGTTGAGAGTAATGCGATGAATCCTAACGCCCAAGATATATATCGAATGACACCTGTAGAATGAGTTGGTACAGCATCCCGTGGAATTGCAAGAAACTGAAATACTAAAATACCTAAAAGTCCTACGATCGGCACCAAAAGGGGAATGACACTTTTCCTAAGCCGTCGCATCTCAATTGAATCTAGAATAACCAGTATTAAGAGAGGCATTCCAAACAGCCTGATTGCTCCTGCAAAAGAAAATCCTAAGATTCGAATGCTTTCAAAGGTTAATTCAGGCTGTAATATCAGCATTCCTGGCTTTGGAATAGATATCATTACGTCATTCAGAAGCATTAATATCGGAATATAAAATGCCTTCGTCTTCATAATTAGATAGTCTTACAACCTTTTGATACTAGCTGACTGATTCAGAACAGAGTAAAAAAGCGATTGATACCGCCGAGCCTGTATCTCTTGGCTAAATTCCTGTTCTACCTTTTCACGTGCCCGACCGGATAAGCTTTGATGTCGCTCTTGATTTCCTAACACCCAAGCAATTCCCTGCGCTAAATCCTCAGTTTGATAAGGTCTAGCCAAGTAGCCATTTTGCCGATGTTCAATCATATCTGGCATGCCACCAATGTCGAAAGCAATACAGGGAGTTCCACAAGCAAGGGATTCCATTACTGTATTAGGCAAGTTATCTTGCAGTGAAGGTGCAACGAAAACATCAGCCGCAGAATACGCTAATGCTAATGAACAATCGTCGTTTAAGATACCTAAATAATGAGCTTTAAAGCCTAAATTAAGTGCTTTATCGGAGTTTGAACTCCCAAAAATTATTAGTTCTATTTCATCTCGTAATTCGGTTTTATGAAGCTCTTCTAATGCTGCTAGCAATAAATGAGAACCCTTTCTTTTTTCACTTGTTTTATTTAGTGATCCGGTCAAAAGAAGCTTTTTTCCGTAGGGTAATCCTAAAATGTCCCGTGCAGTTTTAGGAGCAAAAGGACGGTACTTTATAGCGTCTAATCCATTAGGAATAATTTCAACCTGAGCATTTTGTAAGAGAGAACTATTTCTAATGCTTTTAGCCATCCAATTGCTCAAAGCAACAATCGTAAAATTAACGTTTTTCCAAGCTTTTGCTTTACGTTGCCATACTCGCCGAGATAGATCAAAATCCTTGGTACTACCTAACTGAGGACAACTACCACAGGATTTAGTGTAGCGATCGCAATCTTCATTATAGTGACATCCTCCTGTGAAAGCCCACATATCATGTAGTGTCAAGATGACGGGCTGTTTGAATTTGGCAATTGACTCAATTTGAAGATATCCACCAGATGTCCAATGCAAGTTAACTATATCTGGATTTAGAGCATTAACATTTGAAACAACTCCATCTTGGAGCCATTGAGGTGAAAATAAATTACTCCTACGATTAGGATATAACTTCACGGGCACTTGATTTAAAAGGGTTCGTGACCCATGCCTAATTTGAGCTGATGCAGAGGCTGCATTTCCTCCAAAAACGCTGTTTGAGTTGCTTTGCTTGAACTGAACCAACATTTGAGAGCTAACACCTACACTGTGTAATCCCTGATGCAATCGGTAAGCAGCCCGCGCTGCTCCCCCGCAGATATCAAAAGTATTCACAAGCAAAACTTTCACAATTAATGCTCCTCATCCTCAGAAGTGGCTAGGTTTATTACCTTAATTCAGGACAACAGCCTCAGTTCCAGCTTCCTCGGAGCAATTAATTTTTCTCAATTTACGAGAGGGAGCTTCTACACAAATTTCAGCGGCTAGAATCGGTTTAGCAACTAGGCTTTCTGCTCTAACAAACGATTGACCGTTTGATTGAACAACCAGGAAGAACCGTCACGTTTGCGCCTAATCAGACATTTTCCTCGATAAAGATACCCATTTCAGAGTCGTCTCAAGACAAATCGCTGTAAAGCTGTTCAGGCAGGACTTTGTGATTTGAAGCGATCAAAGATACATGTTGACCAATCAAAGTATTTTTTCTAATATGGATCTTCCTCCTGCGGCGCGGATATTTGCGTGCGAGCCAATAGCAGATCGATCTTCAGCAATAAATTGACCCGAAGCATTACTGAAAGGGGATTTTGCATAAACAGAAATTTCAGAGAATAGACCAATTACAACATTCTTACCTAGCTCAATTGCAGTTACTTTGTCGTATTGAAAGACAACCGGAAATGAGATCAGTGCTTTTGGATTGTGAGCCATTACTTGAAAGTGCCGCAGCCAATGCCGAAGATTAAGCAGGGGTCCCCGCAACAACGCCTTAATAATAAACGTAGCTTTCACTAATTTTCAGCGCTTAGTAAATTTATAACTCTAGATTAGGGGCGGATTTCTGAACTTCTTTAAAGGGTTTGCGCGAAAAGAATAAACCTTTTCGTGTCTATGTTGTTCTAAATTTTCAGTTTTAGAGCGTCTAAATAGAATTTGAAAATTTTCTTTGTTTTCCATCCTGCACGCTGCAAATAACTCATGTTGTAGACTTTAGCTTGAGTATAGTTATCGGCAGCTACTGCTCTTACAACATAAGGAGGATGCAATAATGGAAATTCCATTTCTTCTGAAGCAAAGCTGCTAAACTGCCTTTTTTCTACTGTGTGTGTTGCGTCTGCATTAAATCCGATGTTGGTTACTAAGTTGAGGGCAGGATGAATGCTTAAGCTATTTTGCAGCCAGCAAGCGAGAACCCATCTAGTATCCCAAGTATCAATTTGGAGATTGTAGGTAGACTGAAAAAGCTTATTCCAAGTCTCGATTGCTTTGGAATCCAGCAAAATATCACGAAGGATGTTTTTATCTTTGACTTCTTGCCAAAGCTGCATCTCATAATCAAAATGTTGCCATGCTCTTTTCCACGTTGCCCATCCCCAACAGAGAGGATAGCGGGAGAAGTGGTAACTATATTGTGAATTCAAGTTTCCCGTGGCGAAGTTTTGCGCAGAAATGCTATTGACTCGCTTATCAAATCGATATCGTTCTAGTAACTCCTCGCAAAAACGAAAGAAGGTTGAATGCGGAACACAATCATCCTCAAGAATAATAGCTTCTTCCACTTGCTCAAATACCCAATTCAGTCCACTCGCAACTCGTCTTGCACATCCTAAATTGACTTCAGAGTAGTTTTTGATGACTTCACAGTGCCAGTCTACTTGTTCAACAATCGCACGAGCCGCCGCGCATTTTTCCACCTCACCTTCACGATCGCCACGAGGACCATCAGCAATGACAAACAGAGTGGATGGTTTTGCTTGTCGAATCGCTTCAAAGACTCGTTTGGTGGTATCTGGTCGCTTGAAGATGATAAAAACAATGGGAGTATTCATATTAGTCTGTGTCTAAGAACCGCATTTGAGCTATGGTGAATCTGAATTTTTGAAAATGCCAGTATTAAATGTCTTTGCAACTAAGCTGTACTGCTGAGCACCTAAAAATTTACAGATATCAGTGTTAAGCACTCCATCAACTGTTGGTTCCAAGCACTCAACTAATACATATTTCGGTCTAAACCGTTGCCAGTTGCTCGACTGTATGACTTCTAGATCTAGCCCCTCTACATCAACTGTCAAAAAGTCAATCGTTTGATTTAATGCAACGTATTGAGTCAAAACATCTTCAAGGCGATGAGTTGAAATTTTTTGTGCTTCAATGACGTGATATTCGTTCTTATCATGGCGGCGTTCAGAAATATCAGCGTTAAAGGTGTTTAAGGCTGGTTCGTTAAAAATTCTAAATTCAAGATCAAGCTTATCTTTAGAGATGCCCATTTCTAAATTGATGTCCCTCGGTCTGAGCCGCTCAAACAGGCGCATACTTCCTGGCGTTGCATCAATATTGATGCCTGACCAACCTCGTTTATAAAATAGGTAAGTATTTGAGAAACGCTGAGGATGATGAGCACCGACATCTACATAAAATCCATGCTCTCTGTAGCCTAAAAAGCGCTCTAAGATTCGGTCTTCTCCTTCTTGCGAATACGAAGGAGAAGCGTATCCATCTAACGCAATTTTTTTTGCTTCTGACAAAATACGTGTAGTTGACTTTGGTAAGACCGACTTAACGAGGTTTTTCATAGAATATTTGCTCACCATGTTTATCGAGATATAGATTTCATAGCTTTAAACACCCAAACGAGGGTCAGCGCATTAAGCATCAATTTGCCAATGCTCCGTAATCGTGGATAAAATGCACATGAAAGCAAAACTGCGAATAAATAAGCAACTACGGTTGCGATCGCAGCACCCAAGCCAGCATATTTTGGAATTAGGATCATATTTAACCCAACGTTGACAATCGCTCCTATGACAGTCGTTTTCAGAGAAAAAATCACTAAGTTTTCAGCAGTTAACCAAATACTTCTAGCAACTCCCAAGAAGACAAATACAGAAGCCCAAATGTGTGTAACTAAGATAGGGATCGCTTCTGAATAGTCCGAGCCATATAGCCTCAAGATAATTGGTTCTGCCAGAAAACTCATAGCAATGGAGATAGAGTAGGAAATTAGAACCATTCCATCAAAAACTGTCTGGATTTTTTGGTAATACTGCTTAGGCTCGACTTGTCTTGCTTTGATAATGGCAGGTGAGACTGAGGACGCAACTGCAACTGGAATGAAATACCAAACTTCGGAAACCCTCAACGCTGCTGAATAGACACCAACGGCTCTATCACCTAGCATCTGACCTATCATGATTTGATCAATTTTCATGTAAATCAGGATTGCAATGCCTGAGAAAATTAGAGGGGAACTGTCTTTGAGCAACTGCCGCATTAGCTTGGCATCGATTTTCCATAGGCCAAATCGCTGATTTTGAATTTTATAGACGACCACTAATCCTAAAACGCTCAGAATGACCTCTGTCAAATAGAGATAAGCGAACACTTCAAGAGGTGCATGAAGTTGAAGACAAATAACCTTGAGAACCGTTGTGATAGCAAACGCAGTATTTCTAGCTAAAACTGTATTCTTAGCTTGGACTTGTGATTGAAACCAAAGATCAATGACCTCAAACGACTGAAAGGCAAATCCTGCTGTGAGGATGGGAACAAGCGATCGACTTAAAGTATCAGAGCGAAAGAAGTAAATACTGATAGTTGCTAGCAGAGTGCCAATTAAGCCGCCAGATAGCTTCAGACAAAATGCAGAGCCCAGCAAACTATTCTTTCGAGTAGGATGCTGAACAATTTCACGGATCACAATACTGTCTAAGCCCAGCGCCGCGATGGGCGTAAAAAAAGCAGCAAATGCGATCGTATAATTCAGAAGCCCAAACTGCTCCACTCCAAGATATCGTGCAACCCAAATACCTATTAATAGTCCGACCAACATTCGCAGAACTTTATCAGCAGTTAACCATAAGCCATTACCAATTATTTGACGTGTACCAGGAGTAACCTTTCGTTTAATATTCGCAAGTTTACTAAGCATGTAATTAATTAGTTTGAAAAGCGAAAATCTGCATCAAACTTAAGCCCCAATTGAGCCTTCCAGCCGCATTTCAAAGGATAAAAATTTTGTGATTGAGCTAATTGAACTAAGTTCAATTAGCTCAATTTAGTAGGAGTTCTATAACAGTTTAGCCCTAATCTAGATTGGGCTTGACACCTTCAATGAATAACGAGTCAGGTTTTTTAGCTTTGCCCTCTAAAACATCAAGACCATATTGATTAAAATCAGGAATTTGGCTCTCGTCTGGGCAACAAACTTTAATGTCCTGAAATCCTGTTTGTTGCAGTAGACGCTTTAAGGAGAATCGATCGTACATCCAATGATGAACTTCGCCAGCGTTACGAAATATGCCTTCTTGAAAGCTTTTTTGAGCAGCTTTTCCAGCAATTATTGCAACAACCAATCCAGCGATCTCATATCTTGCTTTCTGGATTAAGTGACTCAGACTCATCCCTGCTAGTTTCTGCTTTAACGTCATCTGAAAGCCATTCTCACAGTATTCTATTTCGGTTCCAACTCGTGAAAGCACAAAATTTTGGTTTTCAACATCTTTCAGATATTGAAGATATTCACCCATCTGCCCCCCACGCACATCACGCGCCACTTGGTCGAGCAACTCTAGCATCATCCAATCATAATTTGTTTGTGCTTCACTGGTACCTAGATCTGCTTGCTCTAGTTCATGTAGATAACTTCGTGTAATTTTTTCTAAATCTGGAACAACTACACGAATAATTCCGCCTGATTTAAGCACCCGGAACTGTTGCTGCAAGAACTCCATTGCTTCTGGCTTCTTAAGATGTTCAAGAACATGAGAACTGTAGCAAGCGTCGACAACATTGTCAGGAAATGGAAGTCCCCGTCGAGCGTCATATCGTTGAACTTCCTGAGTACAAGGAACTAAATCTAAATTAATCCATGCAGGATGGAAGTTATAACCACAACCAATGTTGAGTAGCTTTAGAGATTTCAGTTCGCAGGGCCGGAAGGGCTGCTTTCGCATGATTTGAGCCATAACTTTATTTCCTTTTAATGGCTAAACGTCTCTACTATCGTACTGTTACGCAAATCCAACGTTGTCTTAATTAACTTAAGAGCCGCCAACTGCTTTTAAGCTGTGTCGAGAACCGTTGAAGTGCGCCTCGTTTGCAGCTCACCGAATAAACCTGAAATCTTTGGCCCCTCCACATCCAACTATCCTGGATTGTCGCTGTGTGAATTCGCTCACCGATGGATTTCCATGTGGATCAATCACGCCGCTCACCGTTTCCACATCTCCACTGAAGGAGGCGATAGCTAATAGTCTCGCTCTCCCACTTTCCGCACATGAAATCACTGATTGCTCTGACAGTGCTCGCACCAAAACGCTTCTAGCCACTCCCCGTTCTGAGCAACCGTTGTTTGACTCGCAATCAGCATCAGCGCACTGCGTCGCCCTATGCCCCGTTACCGCAATTGCCCAGGGCAATCGGCAAATATTTTGTGCTTCTGACTCACACTATCTAAATAACAACCATGGACTGGGCGATAAATAGCGCGTCGCAGCGATCGCTTTCGTTTTCGGTTACACTTATCCTGCGATTCGACCTTCCTAAGCTGCACACGTTCAACGCCAAGGAAAGGTTACGGCGGAGAAACTGAGATCCGAAGATCATCAAAGCTCACTCCAAACAAATCACCTACTCTATCCAGTTGTTAGATTAGTTGAAATTTCTTTCACATCAATTGAACATTTAGTTCAACGCTTTTAGAAGCAGCAATCTCAAGCAAAAAAATCGTTTAGTCTATCTAAATTTTGGAGCGCTCCTGACGAAATGATAACATAATACGCTGGCTCTTGCAAGCATATTTAATAATGGGAATATAGTGATTAAAAACAACATACTTGAGAATAAGCGGAAAAAGCCAAAAAGCAAATTAAGATTCAACATGAAACTTCTTTTGAATTACTGGAGATACTAGAATTCAACCTGAAACGAATTAGAAAATGAAACTCAAAAACTATCGCTGATTCAACGAATCGCTCACGCTTATATCCCGCTCTGATTGAACGGTAGGCTCCATTTCTTTGTTGTAGTAGAAGTAACTATCCGGCTCATTTCCAGTATCAAAGTGATTGACCACCATTCCCAAAACGGTTTGATCTGACTGAGCTAAATAGTGTTTCGCTGCTTTCCCATCCGCTGCATTAATGACGCCCGGACGAACCACCAATAAACTTCCATCTGTCATCTTATTAAGTACCGTTGCATCTGCCGTTCCAGAAAGCGTTGGTGCATCAAAAATGACAAAATCATAGTCCTGAGTGAAGGATTCGATCAGATCTGCCATGCGTTTAGAATCGAGCAACGCTAACGGATTAGGCGGAAGCACACCAGACGTCATAACATGCAAATGAGGCGTAATGACCTGCACTGCATCCCGAAATTTCACCTGACCCACGATCAAATTACTCAACCCGACCTGATTCAACACACTCCACACATGGTGCTGGCAGGGGTAGCGCAAGTCTGCATCCACCAGCAGCACCCGCCGTTGAACTTGAGACATCGCTGTTGCCAAATTCGCCGCGATCGTAGACTTCCCTTCTTTGCGAGCTGAGCTTGTCACCACAATCGACTTCAACTGTTTATCAGAGGTCAAAAAGCGTAGATTCGCATGGAGCATTTGGTAGGCTTCTTGCGCTGCAAAACTTGGGCGATCGCGAGAAATGACTTGAGGAATCGCCTGATCGCCGCCGAGCCGCTCAGAATCTCCAACCGTTGGAATCACACCTAGCAGCGTGTACTGAAACAACTCTCTGGCTTCTCGCAGCGTCTTCACCGAGCGATCGCTATAGTCCACTAAGAACGCTGTAGCAGTTCCAAGCAGTAGCCCCGCGACACCACCCGCCACCAAATAAAGCAACGTTTTAGACTCCACTGGTTCGGGCTGCACTTCCGCCGCCGATACAATGGTGGCATTCCCCACCGCTTGATTTTCAGCAACCTGCACTTCTTGCAACTTTGTTAACAGCGTTTTGTAAGTTGTTTGTGCCGCGTCTAGCTGACGTTCTAATTCCCGTTGTGTCTTTTCTAAGGCAGGTAAACTCTGCGATCGCGCTAGATAAGCTGACTGCGATCGCGCGAGTGCCTGAAGTCGTTGCGCCAAACTAAACCGCTCTACCTCAGCTTTTGCTAAATCAGCCACCAGACTTTGCGCTGTCGTTCCGATTTGCAGCTTGCCGTTCGGCACTTGTAAATTTGCTCCCAAAATTTCAGCGACCTGCTCTTGCAAAACTCCTCTTGCTGCCGTCTCCTGACGTTGCAGCAGATCAATTTCAGGATGCTTTGGGCTGTAGATTGTTCGTTGTTTCGCCAGTTTTGCCCGCACTTGCTGAATTTCTGTCAAGGCTTTCTGAACATTCTCTGACTGATTGAGCGCTGTAATCGCCAGTGCCGTTTTTGCATCCATTCCCACTTGGCTACGAAGTTCAGACGTTCGGGCATTAGCTTGCGTTAATTCCGCTTGTGTATCTGTAATCTCTTTATCTAGCGTTGATAATCCTGTTACCGTAGCCGATGCTTCTTGCTCTAAGGCAACAATGCCATTCGCCTCTTTAAACTGACGCAGATTTGCTTCCGCTTGGTTAACCGCTTTCTCGGTTTCCGGTAACTGCTCTACAATAAATTTCTTCGCCGATACAGCTTCCTTCCGATTGAACGTAACGTTGTCTTTGAGATAAGCTTGCATGACTCGATTCACTACCGTTGCTGCAAGCTCTGGGTTTTTTGCCCTGTAAGTTAACTGCAAAATATCAGTTCCCACTACAGGTTTAGCAATCAGAAGATTGGAAAATGCTTTAGGAGTCAGCCGTTTGCCTTGATTGTCAGTTAGATTGAGCGATTCAATCGTTTCCCTGGCGATCGAGAGAGAGCGCAGAAGTTCTGCCTGTGTGCTTAACGGATCGCTTTTTTGGGTCAACGCCTCTAGCTGTCCTGAATCCGACTTAATCCCCACGAGTGTAGACGTTTTATCTGACTTGAATAGCAGCTTTCCGGCTGCTTCATAGACAGGCGCTCTGGTGAGAGCGTAGAAAGCAGACAGCCCAAGCAAACTACTGGAAATGAGTGCGATCAAAAGCCATCGGCGCTTCAACACCAACCAGTACTTCTGAAAACTAATCTCTTCAGAATAATCAATCGCGTCCATGGAGAGGAGAGGGGGGGTAGAAGGGAGCATTCTTTACCTGATTACGAGGTGGGCTTACTTTCTCCGGAACCTTATCGAATCAATTTGAGAAACGTAGCTAAGCACAAACAACGCCTAAGTCAATGGCAAAACAATAACTTGTTGCTGATAATCAATAAATCCAAACTCTGGAACAGACACAACTTGCTTAGCTTCTTGGGTAAACCTAGCCCAAGCGTTCTCGTAATCCTTCATTGGCAATCGAAACACCTGAAAATCACCTAATTCGTTCGCCCTAGGAATTACAGTTGTGGCCTGCTGAGTAAGCGGTACAACGGCAATATTGAGATCTTTAGGCAGTTTTTTAGATACGTCTAGAAAATGGCGAATCGTCTGTGCGGCATTAATGCTTTGGCTAATCTCTGGAGACACGTTGCCTAAGGTGACATTTCGACGATTTACATCTACTCTTGCCTTAATTTCGTTCAGCTTAAGCGCAGATTGGGCGTCTTTAAGGAGTAACTTTGTAAACGGCGGCAAGGGGAGTGATTCTGCTTTAGGAAATTTAGAACCCGGAGCCAAGCTTCCGGGGATTGTGGCTTTGCCAAGCTCCGTACCCGGTTGATCCAGTTCAGCAGAGCGCAGGAGTTGCAATTGGGGGCTTAAATCTTTTGAATTTGACTGCGATCGCGGAGTGGCTTCAGAAGGTGACGTTAGAATGGATTCAGAAGACAACCCGTAGACAGGCTCTTTAGGGGTTAAAGCAGCCGATTCACCAGTCCTTAAGTTAGATGTTCGGTGAGCTGAATTTAGCTGTCCTTGCACCCACTCTGGCGCAGATGGAGTCAAGGTTGGCAGGGGGGTTGCTGAAGATGAATCAGAACGAATTGGACGAGCAACGATCGTGGTTGAGGTAGAGATGTTTTTGGGTGAAACAGAACGAGTATTAGGTGCGCGCCTTTGGGAAGTTTTAGGATTAGGCAGCTTAGCCGATGGACTAGAAAGGGATTGTAAATCAATCGACTGACGACTAATGACTTGACCAGGCAACGGAGCGCGAATCGCGGGACTGATGACTTTAGGAATCCGAACTTTCGTGATTCCTGGTGAAGGGGCTCCGCCCGAAAGCTCCATTGTCGAAGCGGGAGGTGCAACAGCAGACGAGCTAACCCGAGGAGATTGAGTCGCTGAGTTCTTCTGATTGAGCGTCGCGTTAGTATCTCTAGTTAGCGTGGGTTGAGCCGCTCCTTTTAGCAAAAGAGATCCTGTAACCGCGATCGTAGATAACCCTCCAACCCCAATTAACCCAACTTTTACCCAAGGATGACGCCAAGCGGTCGGCGGTTCTGAATTCACTCCAAAAGTCTGACTGTGCCAAAGCAAGGGATCTTCAATCGAACGCTCAACAAATGACTCGTAGTAGGCGAAGAACCCCTCTGCCATAGAGACATCACTGGTACAGTACGTCAGATTAGTGGCGTTTTCCACAGAAACCAGTTCAGCATCAATGGCATTAGAGGAATCGTCTACGCCGCTTGGCGAATCAGTTAAGTTTGGCTCAACACCGTTCAACTCCTGATGGATATCAGAGTTAAGAGTGGATTGAGTATGAATTGGTTTAGCGGCGTCTGTCATAGAGTCCATTGAGTTTTCTAAAAAGATTCAAACCGTTTGATATCGGAGAAGCCACACAGTAGAAATTTAACTCTCTCAACCATCAGCGCCAGTTAGGGTTCGACATCAATAAGCTCCCGTTCTGCAAAGCACGACTTGAACCGTTTTCAGCAGTATCTTCAAATCCAACCAGAGCGACCAATTTTGGATGTAAGCCAGATCTAACTGAATTACGTCCTCAAAGTTATTTATGTTCGAGCGCCCCGAAACCTGCCAAAGCCCTGTAACTCCTGGCAACACCTCATGACGCACAAAATGATGAGAAGCAAATTTTTCGACATCACGTACAGGTAACGGGCGAGGACCGACAAAACTCATTTCGCCCAGTGCTACGTTAAATAGCTGTGGCAATTCATCCAGACTATATCGCCTGAGGATATCTCCAACGCGAGTCACCCGAGGATCACGCTTCATCTTGAATAGAATTCCATCTTTTACGTCATTCTGAGCCTCCAGTGACTTTTGCAGTTCGTCCGCATTCTGTACCATTGTGCGGAATTTCCAGACCTCAAACGGTTTGCCATGCAGCCCAATTCGAGTTTGTCGATAGAAGATTGATCCCGGTGAGTCAAGTTTGATCAGTAGCGCGATCGCAGCATAAACGGGAAACAAAATGCTTAGAAAAATCACCGTGCCTAAGAAATCGAGGGATCGTTTGATCAAAAAATCGATGCTTGTAATCGAAGGCGGTGAAAAGCTCAAGGCTGGAAATTGTCCCAACGTCCAAAACCGCGACCCCTGAAACAGGGATTCTAGCCCAAGTGGAATGACGTGCAAAGTAATTCCTGCCGATTGAAATTGCCAGCAAAGAAACAATTGATCCTGAATTGCCCTCCACGAGACAAATGCTTCTACAACTCCCAACGCCTGAATTTTTGCAAACGTCTTCTCACGTTCAGAACTGCTGAGCGACTTTATCCCAGCGCTTCCAACAATGTTATAGCGGTTTTCTTTGAGAATGATGCGAGTCGAGCCTTCTAACTCTTCGCCATCAGAAATGAGAAATACTGGATAGCGAATCGCCCCTTTCTGCCGCAATAGATTGATAGAGAGATCGGCAACAAGATGATTCGCGCAAATGAAAACAATGCTGAGTAACCAGAATGTAATGAAGTGCGATCGCGAAATGAACTGACCAGGATGGTAAAAGTAGGCGATCAACAACAGCAAGACCTGCGCGATCGTCAATGCTTTGATCAGCCCTATGTAATTCCGGCGAGATGCACCAGATTTATAAAAGTCTCCAGTAACGAGAACACCTAACTCAACACAAAGAACAAGGAGCGGCGCAAGCGGATTTTCTTGAAAGTCCCAAGTGGGTAGCCAAGGAGTACTTACTGCTGCTGCGATTTGCCACGCGATCGCTACTAATACAAGATCTGACCCCAGGAGAACAACTCGTAGTCCTCTAATAGATAATCCTTTTTGAAAACAGATGAACGCTGGGGAGCGAACATCACGTTTCGCTTCCGAACGAGATACAGTAGGGAGCATTGCTGCACTCTCGATAATTAATTAAACGTGAAGACAACCTTTAAGACAAGAAGGTTATCGGAGAGCTACCCTTTAACTAAAACTTAGAGCTGAAACTAGACTTGTCATTCAAGACAACTGCTGTGACAAAAATACTAGACCAGTCGGGAAGTAAGATAGAAAACCCCTGAAAGATGCATACAACAGACTTTTTAGTCTAGCCTTTGAAGCTACGAGCCTTTCTGTCGCTTTTCTGTTGCTGCTTAACAATTTCACTTTGATGCGTTAGTTGAAACAGTACTTCATTAGAATCAGAAAGCGCAATTCCCAGTCCTACAGTTTCACGAAATCTTTAACTTACTAGCTGCAGATCGAGTTCACCGAGGTGAACTCTCTCACCTTTACTACTGTCAAAAATACTACTGTCAAAAACATTTCACAAAGGTGCAACTCCGAAAAGCAAAGACAAACAAAACCGCCGACTTGCTGAGCCGACGGTTCCATGCAAAATTTTCAGTCCTACCAAATAGGGAAGCCTAGAGAACGTGCTGATTTTCAACACCTGTAGCGATCGCTCACACTCTAGCTCAATGGGCTGACCAGTTCACCCAATCTTGAGGCTTGAGAAAAATATCATAGAGGCGGGCTTCTGGACTTTCAGGTTGTGGCTCAAACCCATACTCCCATCGCACCAAAGGCGGTAAGGACATCAGAATCGATTCAGTCCGTCCGTTGGTTTGCAACCCAAAGATTGTGCCGCGATCGTAAACCAAGTTGAATTCGACGTAGCGCCCGCGTCGATAAAGTTGGAAATTGCGCTCGCGATCGCCATACTCGGTATTCCGACCACGTTCTGCAATCGGCACATAAGCGGGCAAAAAGGCATTGCCGCACGACTGCACAAACGCAAACAAATCTTCCCACGTCCGATCTTTCACCGTACCGGCTGCCTGACTTCGATGAGCAGCAGGGCTATCTAACTGAGAACCCGGATAGGAGACTGGATAGAGAATTCCTTGAGTGTCCTGGTAGTCAAAGAAAATTCCGCCGACGCCACGGGTCTCATTGCGGTGCTTAAGGTAAAAATACTCATCACACCATAGCTTAAAGGTCGGATAGTACTCCGGATGGTGAGCATCACACGCCGACTTCAAGGTTTGGTGAAAGTGGATGACATCTTCTTCAAACGGATAGTAAGGCGTTAGGTCAATGCCGCCACCAAACCACCATACGGGGCCTGCTTCAAAATAACGATAGTTGAGGTGAACCGTCGGAATATAGGGGTTACGTGGATGCAACACCATCGACGTTCCGGTGGCATAGAAGCTGTGACCCTTTGCTTCTGGACGTTGCACTAAAATCGAGGGCGGTAGATCCTTTCCCCAAACCTCCGAGAAGTTAACGCCGCCTTGTTCAAATACATTTCCCTCGCGCATGACTCGCGATCGCCCACCGCCACCTTCCGGACGCTCCCAGCTATCTTCTTGAAATTTGCCTGCGCCGTCAACGGCTTCTAACCCTTGGCAAATCTTATCCTGAAAAGATTTAAGCCAATGACTAACACGATCGCGAGAATCCGACGGAGGTAGTGCTTGGGAGGTAGTTTTTTCTGAGGTGGAAAAAGCAGTCATATATTGCGGTTCCTGAACAGAAAATAGCGTTTTATTAGGTGGCAAAGAGCGCAGCGAAGGCTCTGGGTCGGCGGCAACATAACTTTACTCAACTTATTGCAACCATTTAGCAATCCAGTTAAGAGTCAGCACTCCGCAAATGCAGATTTATCCAGACTATCGTGGATTGGCGATCAAAATCACCTCTAGCGGCTATCCGGAAACCAGAATGAGCCTTTAGAAAGCAGAATGATTGAGTGTAGAACTATTTGAGCATCGTTAAGTTCTATGAACGCGCCATTTTCGCTATAACAGATGAACGTCATCTTTAAAGGCTTGATGAGGTGGGCCTGCGAATCTTGCGAAGTTATCGCTCTCACGTAAGCTTTTAGAAGATATCCAGCATCGGATCGCTGAGCTTATATCGCTTCTTGTCTGATTGATCGTCACCTGTTATCCCATTTTAAGGAGGATAGCCATGTTTTATAGTCCGTGGAAATTCTTCCGGCGCAGGCAGCGTCGCGTGCAGCGATCGCTCGCCAAAACCTATCAAGCGGTTAGTACTGCCTCGGTGGATGTTCTATGGAAGAAGATTATCGATCTCGATGACGTATCCTGGCATCCCTTACTGTCCAGCACCAATGTGCCTCGTGGACTGGTTGCTAAGCCTGGATTAATCTATGAAGCTGTGACTCGACTGTCACCCTTTCCGATTCGGATCTTTGTCGAGCGGGTTGATCCAGGCGAACTTTTGAAAGTCCGAATTCTCGCCATTCCCGGCATTGAAGAACGGGTGACTTACGAAATTAAGTCAACCCTTTGCGGCACTCGGGTGACCTACTCAATGACGCTACATGGATGGTTATCCCCCTTAATTTGGTCAATTATTAAGCCCTATGCCGCTAGAGTTGCCTCTGATTTAGCTGAAGCGGCAGAGCATCCAGAGCGAGAAATTCCTCACAAACCGTCGCAACAAGGCTGTTTTGACTTCTAATCCGTTTTTTTATTCCTGGAGGAGACCTCCGCATAGCGGTAAGATCGAAAAGACGCTTTTTACGTCACATTTCCTTGCTGAGCAATTTACCTAAACCGCCCAGCGATCGCATCCTGCTCAAAACATGCCGACAACCCTCAGTTCTGAATCTGTTTTAGAAGTCCTTAAACCCGTTCAAGACCCCGAACTGCGAAAGAGTTTGGTGGAACTGAATATGATTCGCAATGTCAAAGTTGAGGATGGAACCGTAAGCTTTACCCTGGTTTTGACAACGCCTGCTTGTCCATTGCGGCAGTTTATTGTAGAAGACTGCGAGCGGGCCGTGAAAACGCTACCCGATGTGAAGCACGTCGAAGTAGACGTGACGGCTGAAACGCCTCAGCAAAAAGGATTACCTGATCGCGTTGGCATCGAAGGTGTTAAGAACATCATTGCAGTTTCTAGCGGCAAGGGCGGCGTTGGCAAAAGCTCTGTCGCGGTAAACGTGGCCGTTGCGTTGGCCCAAACCGGGGCAAAAGTCGGACTGATTGACGCCGACATTTACGGCCCCAACGCGCCGACTATGCTCGGGTTGGAAGGCTCTAGCATCACAGTGCGGCAGTCCCCTCAAGGCGAAATTCTGGAGCCTGCGTTTAATCACGGCGTGAAGCTGGTGTCGATGGGCTTTTTGATTGACAAAGATCAGCCCGTGATCTGGCGCGGTCCTATGTTAAATGGAGTGATTCGCCAATTCTTATACCAAGTGCAGTGGGGCGATTTGGACTATTTGATCGTCGATATGCCCCCTGGAACCGGAGATGCGCAACTGACGATGGCGCAAGCTGTGCCTATGGCAGGAGCGGTTATTGTGACCACCCCTCAAACCGTTGCTCTGCTCGATTCTCGTCGCGGCTTAAAAATGTTCCAGCAACTGAACGTTCCCGTACTGGGAATTGTTGAGAACATGAGCTACTTTATTCCGCCGGATCTGCCCGATAAGCAGTACGACATTTTTGGCTCTCAGGGCGGCGAAAAGACGGCTCAAGAGCTGGATATTCCATTACTTGGCTGCGTTCCGCTAGAAATTTCCTTGCGGGAAGGTGGCGATCGCGGCATTCCGATTGTCGTTGCCGCTCCGGATTCTGCGTCTGCCAAAGCGCTCATTGCGATCGCAGGGCAAATCGCTGCTAGAGTATCGGTTGCCGCACTGACTTGATTTTAGAAAGATCGGCATTTCGACGACATCTTCGACATCAAGGGCAATCAAGAGGGTTCGTCTCCGCCCCTATCTCCCCATATCCCAACGCTATGTTCCGCAAATCCAAATCGTTCTTACCGCCTTATCTCAAGGGGCTGTTGCAGCCGTGGCAAGAAATGGACTGGCTGCTGTTTGCAGTCCCTATTGGCTTGAACATTTTAGGCGGACTCATGATCAGCAGCGTGGAGGCAAACGCTGGATTAACGGACTGGTGGCGGCATTGGATCACGGGCGGCATTGGCATTATTTTGGCGTTGCTGATCGCGCGGTGGCGCTACGACCAGTTATTGCAGTGGAAATGGTGGGTCTACGGCTTAACCAACAGCATGTTGCTGCTGGTCATGTTCTTTGGAACCGAAGGACTAGGGGCGCAGCGCTGGATCAACATCTTCGGGTTCTACCTCCAACCCTCTGAGTTTGCCAAGCTGGGAATTATTATTACGATCGCAGCCATGCTGCATCAGCGATCGGCGTCCACCATTCCAATGGTGATCAAGGTTCTAGCCGTTGCTGGTGTACCGTGGATACTCATCTTTTTAGAACCTAATTTAGGCACATCCTTGGTATTTGGAGCCATCGCAATTGGGATGCTCTACTGGGGAAATGCTAACCCAGGATGGCTACTCCTGCTCATCTCTCCCATCATTTCAGCGATTCTGTTTAATATGCTGCTGCCCGTTTGGGGAGTCGGAATTGCCGCGATCGCGGTTTGGATTCTGTTAATCGGATTTGTGGCTTGGAGAACGTTGCCTTGGAAACGCTATGGCACGTTAGCTCCCGTTGTACTGAATCTTCTAGCGGGAGGATTGGGGCGCGTCCTCTGGCAGTTTGTTCTCAAGGACTATCAGAAAGCTCGCATCGTCATGTTTAGAAACCCAGAGCAAGACCCGCTTGGGGGCGGGTATCACTTAATTCAGTCCAGAATTGCGATCGGGGCTGGAGAACTTTGGGGACGAGGACTCTACAAAGGCACACAGACCCAGCTAAACTTCATTCCCGAACAGCACACCGACTTTATTTTCACGGCGATCGGCGAAGAACTCGGTTTTATTGGAGCGGCGGCTGTCCTTCTATCATTTCTGCTGATTTGCTACCGATTACTAGTTATCGCTCAAAACGCCAAAGACGACTTTGGTTCTCTGATCGCGGTCGGAGTTTTTTCGATGATTGTCTTTCAGGTCACCATTAACATCGGCATGACAATCAATCTTTCTCCAGTTACTGGAATTCCCCTGCCGTGGCTGAGTTACGGAAATGCTGCGTTGTTAATGAATTTTCTCGCCCTTGGATTGGTCGAATCGGTTGCCAACTTTAGGCAACGGTTGAAGTTTTAAGGGCACTGGAGACACCCAAAAATCGAGATTTATGCCCACAAGCAAGCCTCGGCTTGTAGACTTGAGAGTGAATCCCTTCTTTTTCCCATTCATTATGCTTTTACCTGGTGCTGCCGTTCGGGTCACAAACGGTGATGATACTTATTACGGCTTTCAAGGCCTGGTTCAACGAGTCAGCGACGGCAAGGTTGCCGTTCTGTTTGAGGGCGGCAACTGGGACAAACTTGTGACCTTCCGTATGACTGAGCTAGAGCTTGTTGAAAGCGGAAGCAAAAAGAAAAAATAACGAACTATGCGTCTTCCGCTTCCCCAATTTGCGGCTCAACAGCGATCGCCAGATCACATTGCCGAGGTGATTGAAACCGCGACTACTGAGTTCTTGTGTCAGTGCCTAGAGCCTGACGACCTCAGCTTTCCGGTGATGCCGCCGTTTGGCAGTTGGGTCAAATCCGTGGATGAGGAATCGGGAAACATGATTTATGCCGTGGTTTACCACGCTACGACTAGCCCGATCGATACCGTCCATCGGGCTAGAGCGTTAGGCATGTCGCTTCAGGAATTGCGAGAACAACAGCCGCAAATCTTCGCCATGCTCAAGACTGAATTTCGCGCCGCGATCATCGGCTATCGTGCGAACACTCATAAGAAGAACGGAGCCTCGTTAGGGGGCATTTTTCAGCACCTACCGCCGCGTCCACCGCAAATTCATCAAGCCGTTCATCAATGCACCGCCCAAGAAGTCGTTGAGTTTAGCGAACAACTCGATTTTCTCAGAACCCTGCTTCAAGTTGGGGGCGCTCCAGTAGATGCTTTAACAGCCGCCACCATTCGAGAAATTTATCAACTTAGAAAAGCAGATCGGGCTTGGCTTGTGCAAGCTGGACGAATGCTGAGTTTGTTGCTGAAAGACGACTACGATCGCTTGCGGGTGATCCTTAGCCAAATTCATCTCTAGGCAGATTGTAGAAAGAAAAGTCACCTGGTATCTGTAAGGTTGCGACAGAACGCTTTACCTCCCTAACCCCAAATCTTGCATGCTACTAGTTGCTGGTCCGACTCAACAGGAACCCATCGTTCCTTTCCTCATCCTGCTTGCCGTAATTTTGGTGATTCCCCTCCTGTTTGAGCGGATGCGTTTGCCAGGATTAGTTGGACTGTTGGCAGCAGGTGTTGTGCTGGGTGCCGACGGACTACAAGTTCTTAAGCAAGAATCAGAATCAATGCGGCTGTTATCAGACATCGGGTTAGTCTACCTGATGTTTGTAGCGGGGCTAGAAGTTGATATTGAACAATTCAACCGCACCCGCAATCGATCACTCGGCTTTGGCTCATTTACGTTTCTCGTTCCGCTGCTGACTGGAATAGGCATCGGACGCCTATTCGGTTTCGATTGGAATGCATCAGCTTTAATTGGTTCGCTGCTGGCATCCCACACTCTGCTGGCGTATCCTATTGTGAGCCGATTGGGCGTCGTCGGCAACGAAGCGGTGACCGTGACGATCGGTGCAACCATTTTTACGGACATTGGTTCGCTGTTAGTTTTGGCGGTTTGCGTTGGCATTCATGCAGGAGACTTTTCCCTGCTCAAGCTGGGTATCCTACTTGGGTCATTGGCCATCTACACCGTTGTGATTTTGGTCGGGTTCGATCGCGCCGGGCGAGAATTCTTTAAGCGCTCTGGCGACAATGAAGGCAATCAGTTTCTATTTGTTCTGCTGGCGCTATTTTTAGCTTCAGTTGGAGCACAACTCATTGGCGTTGAGAAGATTGTCGGTGCGTTCTTGTCTGGGCTTGCCGTGAATGGAGTGGTCGGCAACGGTCCGGTCAAGGAAAAAATTGTCTTTGTTGGCAGCGTTTTATTTATTCCGATTTTCTTTGTTGATATGGGGCTGCTAATTCGAGTTCCAGCCTTCATCAAAAACTTGACTAGTCCGCAGCTTCTAGCGCTGACAGGGGCGATCGTACTGGGTTTAATTGTAAGTAAATTCGTAGCAGCCTTATTTGCAAAGCTTCTCTATCGCTATAACTGGCAAGAAATGCTGACAATGGGGTCGTTGTCGTTACCCCAGGTAGCCGCCACGTTAGCTGCTACTCTAGTCGGATACCGCGTCGGGCTGCTGTCAGAAGGAGTTTTGAATGCCGTCATCATTCTGATGTTGGTGACTTCCATATTAGGACCTGTTCTCACAAGTCGCTTTGCTAGTGGTTTGAGGGTAGAAGGTAGTGATCTCCAGACCGCAGGGGTTGCTTCAGGCTCTGCTTCAGCGACGTTCGATTCGTCCAGAATCGTTGTTCCAATTTCCAACCCCAATACAGAGCGGTATCTGCTTGAAATGGCGGCAGTAATTGCGCATCATCAGCCCGGGCAAATCTTGCCCCTAGCGATCGCGCTCCACCAGGGTCAGTTAGATACCCCTTCTGTGCAAGCGGCGATTAAGCGCAGTGAGATGCTTCTAGACAATGCAACCGCTATCTGCAATGAATTGAATGCCGAGAAGGATTTGAATGCAGAGGTTGAACCTGTGCTAAGAATCGATGACAAGGTTGCTCAAGGCATTGTCCGTTCTAGTCGAGAACACCATGCTAGTCTGATCGTGATGGGCTGGCAAAAGCGCAGTCGCTTTCAAGAACGCTTGTTTGGAAGTGTGATTGACACTGTGTTGTGGTCGTCTCATTGTCCGGTCGCGGTGAGCCGGTTGTTGAAGTCCCCTTCCGACATGCAGCAAATTCTAGTTCCGATTGAGAACTTGACTCAGCGATCGATCGCGGCACTGCAACTCGCTGAAATTATTGCGACTGAAAATCAGGGACGGCTGACTATTTTGCATGTCTGCGATCGTAGAACGCCTCCTAACAAACAAGCCTGGATTCGTTCTCAACTAGCATTACTCATTAAGAAAGACAATCCAACGTATGAGTATGAGGTGCAACTTGCCCCTAGCGAGGATGTTGCCAGAGCTATTTTAAGTGCCTCTCAATCTAGTGATTTGCTGGTGCTTCGCTCGTCACGTCGCCCTACTAGCGCTGGAGGGTTGCTAGTCGGTGACATTACGTTTAAGGTGGCGCAGCAGGCGACATGTTCGGTTGTCATGCTAGGTGAACCAGAACGAATGGCGAGAGCAGTTTTATCTACTCCACAACCTGTTCAACGCCCTTCTCTAACCTGATATTAGACCCATCCCTTAAGAGTTAAACAACCTTGTTCTCAGTTCAACCCTCACTCTTAATACATTCACTCTCGATACAAAAATACTTGTACCTTTCTTCAAGCATTGGCTTGGAGGCGCGGAGTTGAATTTCAACTTCACCTTGATCAACTGAAGTTGAAATTTTCTGTAAATTTGCTCGGATTGACTTGAGTTTGTTTGAATAAGGATGTGAAATTCTATACAAGCCAGTCTGTCCGTAGCTGGCGACGAATTTATATGGGTAGCAACCTTTCAATAAAATCGCTCCCCTAATCTCTATCGTTGACCGACAATGATAGTCAACACGGGTGCATACGCGATGACAACTCAAGAACTAGGTTCCGATTCTCCAGTCCGCGTTTTACTAATTGAGGACAATGAAGCGAACCGACGATTGATGAATGATTACCTCAGTTATTGCGGGTACAGTGTGCTAGCTTTAGCAGAAGGTTGCTTATTCGAGTCGGCGATCGCGGAATTTGACCCTCACGTGATAGTGCTGGACTTGAAACTGCCAGATATCGACGGTTATTACCTACTAGAGCGGTTCCAGCAACATCGAGAGTGGCAACATATCCCAGTCATTATTGTGTCTGCCTATGCATTTCAAAAAGATCAGCAACGCGCTTTAGATCTAGGCGCAAGGCGATATCTCGTTAAACCGATTCGGCTCACAGATTTGATTGCGATTATTCGCGAAGAGTTGGCAGAACCAGAATTAGGCAACTCTGAACAGTAGCCGATTACAGAGACTTCCGAAACGAGGAGGATCAGCGACTTTTGAAACAGCCTTTCTCATCCCTTGCCTCACGCAATATTTGGGGATTGCCATTTGGGGATTGCCTCAGCCTAATGTTGCTACGGCTGAGAGCGTGCGGAAACTTCTACACCGTTTTGCTGACTTGCGATGTAAGTTTCGATTGTTCTGCCAAGCTCTTTAACCGTATTTCCTGACTCCAAGATTTGTGATTCCACGGATGAAAGCAACAGCATTGCAGCCTGTAGCTGATTAAGAGCGATTTCCAGGCTCTCGCGAGTCTGACTCTCAAATTCGTCTAAATTCATGTTTCCGTACTGGCAAGTCTAAATTTATACCTATGACTATAATCACTACGGTTCGGTGATCGGCAGTATGAAGCGAGCAGATTGATTTAAAATTTAAACATGGCTTCCTCTATATAAAGCTTTGAAGTTTACCTTACCTCTGTGACTTCATCCACAAAAACACTCGCTCTAATTCAAGATCCAGACCGTTTAGAAGCACGCCTTAAGGAGATCCCACAAGAACCTGGCGTCTACTACATGCGGGATAGCAGTGAGCAGATTCTGTATATTGGCAAATCGAAGCGGTTGCGATCGCGCCTCCGCTCCTATTTCAACGGTCATGACACTCGACCTCGGATCGCATTGATGATGCGGCAGGTGATGGAGATTGAGGTCATTGTCACTGACACTGAAGCAGAAGCTCTTGCCCTGGAAGCAAACTTGATCCGGCAGCATCAGCCTCACTTCAATGTGCTGCTCAAGGATGACAAAAAGTATCCCTACCTCTGCATCACCTGGTCGGAAGCGTATCCTCGAATTTTCATTACCCGAAAGCGCCGCATGGCAAAGGAGCGCGATCGCTATTACGGTCCTTACACCGATAGTCGCACCCTGCGGACGACGCTTCATCTAGTCAAGCGAATTTTTCCACTGCGGCAACGCCCGCAACCGTTGTTTAAAGATCGCCCTTGTTTGAACTACGACATTGGCAGGTGTCCTGGCGTCTGTCGGTCCATGATCTCTTCAGAGGATTATCGCAAGACGGTTCAGAAAGTCGCCATGATCTTTCAAGGACGAACAAGCGAGTTGGAGGAGACTCTCACCGCTCAAATGGAGAAAGCCGCAGAAGATCTAAATTTTGAACACGCGGCGCGATTGCGCGATCAGATTGTGGGACTAAAGAGCTTGGGAGCAGAGCAGAAAGTCGCGCTGCCGGATGATACGGTGTCGCAAGATGCGATCGCGCTTGCCGCAGATGAACATCATGCCTGCGTTCAACTCTTTCAAATTCGTGCAGGTCGCCTCGTCGGACGGTTGGGATTTGTAGCCGATGCTCAATCGGGAGAACCCGGAGCCATTCTGCAACGGGTGTTAGAAGAACACTATCAAAGCGTCGATCCGGTGGAGATTCCGGCGGAAATTCTGGTGCAGCATGAATTGCCAGAAGGGGAGATGCTGGCAGAATTTCTCAGTCAGGCCAAAGGACGAAAGATTGCGATCGTGCATCCTCAACGCCAAAAGAAGGCAGAATTGCTGGAAATGGTGGAGCGCAACGCTGAATTTGAACTGGCTCGGACTCAGCGATTTGCCGATCGCAACACTCAAGCCATGCTTGATTTGGCAGAAATTCTAGATCTGCCCGAGCTGCCGCGTCGGATTGAAGGCTACGACATCTCTCACATTCAAGGCTCAGATGCTGTGGCATCTCAAGTTGTTTTTGTCGATGGAATTGCGGCAAAGCAACATTACCGACACTACAAAATTAAGAACCCGAAAATCACGTCTGGGCATTCAGATGATTTTGCAAGTATGGCAGAAGTGATTTCGCGTCGGTTTAAGAAGTATGCAACGGCAAAGGCACGAGGCGAGACGATCATTCCTGCCTCTCAACCTTCAACGCTGAAAGCGCAGTCATCCTTGGCAGACTTTCCAGATGTGGTTATGATTGATGGCGGAAAAGGTCAGCTTTCTGCGGTGGTTGCTGTTTTGCGGGAGATGAATTTGCTCGATGATGTCAAAGTCGTGAGTTTGGCAAAGCAGCGCGAAGAGATCTTCCTGCCTGGTGAATCGCTGCCGTTGCCAACCGAGGCAGAACAGCCCGGAGTTCAACTACTCCGGCGGCTGCGAGACGAGGCGCACCGATTTGCTGTGAGCTTTCACCGTCAGCAACGCACGACTCGAATGCGGCGATCGAGCCTTGATGAGATTCCGGGGTTGGGACATTATCGCCAGAAGCAACTTCTCGCTGAGTTTCGCTCGGTTGACTACATTCGAGAAGCCACCCCTGCTCGACTGGCAACAGTTCCAGGAATTGGTCCGCAAGTGGCTCAACAAATTTATAACTACTTTCATCCGAGCCAAGCCTTTGCATCGGATGAAGGAGCAGATGAATGATTGTAAAACTGGAATCTAATTCTTGAGTGATAGATGATAAGTTTGCAAAGTTAGATGTAGCGATTTTAAGTTAAATTGCGTTTCTCACAAAACCTTGGCGAGATTGATATTGTTAGATAACTCGCTAAACTTTAGGAAAAATTAACATTATGCAACCTACTCAAAAGCACCTTGGTCAATCGTTCGGAATGGTCTTACTGTTTGCTGTGACTTGTGTTGGACTCATTGCTATGATGTCTCGCTTTGCTTAATTTATTTCTTAAGCTCGCATCACCATCACACTTTCATATTGCCTAAGCGGCAGATTCTCATTCAGATTCTTCATTTTGCTTAACAATTTTTTGGTGCGAGCGCTAATCCTTCTCATAATACAAACTATAAAAAAGGGCAGAAGCATCTTCAAGATGCTTCTGCCCTTCATTTTTGGTAGAAATTATTAAATCCGCTGCACCAAACTTAGACCATGGGTATCGGTGCCGCAGGTGTTGAATAAGTTGTACTTTGCACCTAATTGCTGGACATGCTGTGTCTCCTTAGGGCTGGGTCGCCAAGGTTTAGGATTGTTGTACGAATAGAAAGCTTCTACTCCATCGATACCAGAGTTAGTGGCGGCGGGAATCAGATCATCTGGTGTTCGGCGGTACCGGGCTGGGTGCGCGAGGACGGCAAGCCCTCCCGCCCGATGAATAGCAGCGATGACATTAGATGCGATCGCGGCTTCTGCCAACGGAGCCTTTCCCTGCAAATAGGGCGCGATCGCCTCGTGCTCAGGATTAAAGGCAAACCCTAAAATGTGAACCTCAGTATCGAGCAATCTAGACGTAATTTCAGTTCCTGTCCATAAATGCGGCACGGCCTTCTGAGTTGACTGCTGCCACGCTTCGAGCCAACGTTGGGCTGCATAAAATCCAGCAATTTGGTGATGATCGGTAATGGCGAACCCTTTCAAGGAAAGCTTGATCGTTTGTTGTGCTAACAACTCAGGCTTTAATTGACCATCCGAACAGTGAGTATGCATGTGAAAGTTGTAGGAGCGCGGGCAACTTTCGGCAGTTAACGATGCGAACACCTGCCGAAGAGACGCCGCATCCTGCGCTGCTGGCTTCTCAAACGTTGAAACTGGAGCAAGATTAGCAGCCATAAGTGCCTCAACCATGAACTGGCTTAGTCGTTTACTATTCTTAATTTAGTCTATTCGTTGAGACATTATCTTAACAGCGATCTTCGTTTCAACTTCCTTATCAATGGTTGCGATAGAGCTAACCTAGTGAAAGTGGCACATCAACAAGGTTTCCACCCATAAATTAATGATAGCTTGTATAGTCAATTCTTCTGTATTCCGTGTTTTCTCTATAGCTTTGGGCGTGCATCCTTGAAAATGTGGTGGTAAGTTCAGTAATAACCGCGATGACAAGGCATCTTAGCTCTAAATCATCGGTGGTATTGTGAAGTATTGATTTCGGTCGAGTTCCCGAGAACGTTGAATGAGTTCGGATGTTAATGATGATGGGATTTCCCAACAGCTAGAAGCAATCTGCCAACGGCTAATTTTATTTCGCAATTCGCTCCGTGAAGCTCTAGAGGAACGTACAGAGGCGCAATCCATTTTCAGCGCGGAATTACAGCAAATTTTTGAAGAACTACAAGCCGCACGAATGACAATTCAGCAACGATCTTCTTTGACTAAACTGTTTGAGGTAGAACGGCTGCAGACCTCGTTACAAGAAAAAGAAGTCTTGCTGCGAGAAATTCATCATCGCGTGAAGAACAATTTGCAAATTTTTTCGAGTCTATTGGATTTGCAAGTGATGCGGACAGACGATCCGAGCGTTCAGGAGTTGTTACGGAGCAATCAGAGCCGGGTTAACTCGATCGCGCTTGTCCATGAGCGCTTATCCCAAGCGAGTGATTTAACTGAGATTAGCTTAGGCGAATATATCCAGGGCTTAGTTGTTACGCTAGTCCGCATCAATGCGATCGATCCAAATCAAATTGCGTTACGTATCCAAGCTGACCCTAATATCCAGGTGCTAGCCGATCGGGCAATTCCGATTGGGTTAATTCTTCACGAACTGATCTCAAACGCTCTAAAGCACGGCTTGCAAGGCGGAGGAGGCGAGATTTTCGTTGAGCTAGACCAAAATTTAGCAGGACAGGTGACGCTGGGGGTGAGTGACAATGGCAATCGGTTGTCCGCAGATTTTGACCCCAACGTCACGGATTCATTGGGATTTCAGCTAATTAATTCGTTAGTGCAGCAACTTAGCGGCACACTACAGATTGAGCGAGGAACTCAAACGACAGTTCGAGTCAGGTTTAACCTCCTCAGCGATCGCTAACGATAGGACTCACTATCTCAGAGAACTGACTATTTCGTGAGACCATGCTCTAGCGCAAAGCGAACTAGCTCTGTTCGGCTATTCGTGCCAGTTTTACTAAACAAACGACTGACATATTTTTCTACATTTCGGACGCTAGTCTCCAGGCGACGGGCGATTTCTTTGTTCATCAATCCGTCCACCACGAGTTCTAAAACGCTTTGCTCTCTGGGCGTAAAATCTAACTTCATCGGCGGGGGAGTCGTTGCGATCGCGCCTCTCTGAGTCAAGATCGCCCGAATCTCAGCAATTTGACGCGACAAATCGGCTACGTCTGGATTCTCGCCGTCACTACTTGCCGCTTTAATGGCTGCCCGTTGCTGAAGCAGACGAGTGACGATCGCGACCAATTCATCTGGGTCGAATGGTTTTGGCAAGTAGGCATCACAGCCTGCGCCATAGCCCTGAATCCGATCGTTGGTCATGCCGCGTGCCGTCAGAAACACAACAGGCAAGGTTTGAAATCTAGGATCTTCCCGCAACTGCTTTAGAAACTCATAACCATTGACCTGGGGCATCATCACATCTGTGATCACAAGATCAGGCAAGACTTGCTGCACCAGTTCCCAACCCTCGCGGGCATTGCTGGCAGTCTGCACTTCAAAGCCACTGTCTTCTAAGTAGGCTTGCACTGCCTCGCGAAGTCCTGGTTCATCATCTACCAATACGAGTTGCCCCGGCATTGCTGATCCTCTGTTTTGTTTCTCTTAATTTAGCGAACTTTGGGCGCGAGGATGCGATTTAAGCCGCTTTACAGCCATTCAATCTCTCGTGCTTGTTCGGGTAAAGTAGCTTGGCGTTGCCCGATCGCCCGGGCGTGAGCGCAAATCAAGCCGAGTGGAGTTCCCACTAAATCTACTGTTGCTGCTGTACCCAACATTCTCTGACTAGCTGAGAGCGGTAGTTCCTTCACGATCCAACGGGCAAGGCGGTAGGTGTACTCCCGTAAATTCGGTTCACGCATCAGATCGACGCCGTGCAACTCGTGAAGATAGCGATTAGAGCGACCATAGCGCCGCCATTGGCTCTTCAGTTCCGCTAGAGTAGCACGGTGGCGATGACGTACGATCGCTGATTCTGCAAATCGAAATTGCCAAGAAGTTTGTTTCAGAATTCGCCAACACAGATCGGCGTCGCCACCTGTGGTCAAGCAGGGACGAAACAACCCGACTTGCTTGAAAGCATCTAACCGGACGGCAAGATTTGCGGTTTGGCCGTAGGCGCAAAAGGGATGCGCGATCGTATGCT
The DNA here is from genome assembly GCF_059505265.1 of Myxacorys chilensis. Taxonomy (NCBI): domain Bacteria; kingdom Bacillati; phylum Cyanobacteriota; class Cyanophyceae; order Leptolyngbyales; family Leptolyngbyaceae; genus Myxacorys; species Myxacorys chilensis. The sequence continues at coordinate 142,546 of NZ_JCACKG010000124.1, forward strand.
TTTGGGACAGCGTTTCCTGCCGCTCGGCATGTTGCTCTAACAGGGTCTGCCCCAGTAACGCTTGAATTTCTCCTGCGACTAATCCCACCACCGGATCAACAAACGGTTGAACTAAATGGGTGAGCCAGTTTGGTTTTGGGCGACAATCGGCGTCTGTGAAGGCGAGAATTCTACTCGTTGCGGTTCGGATACCCTGATTTCTAGCCGCGTAAGAGCTTTGAATTTGAGGTTCGCTGAGCGGACGGATTGTGATGGCTTCGGTTTGCGCCGCGGATCGGAGCAGATCGGAGGTGCGATCGCGGCTGCCGTTATCGACCAGCAGGTATTCCACACGATCGCGCGGGTAGACTTGCGATCGGAGACAGGCGAGTAGATCAGGCAAATCTGCTTCGCCGTTATAGATTGGCACAATCACAGAGACATTTGGCAGAAACAGGGAATCCATCGGTTCGTAGTAGTAGGTCTTGATTACAAAAACGATCCAGAATATCGTTCTTCTGTAAAGTACCCCCATCTAAATTTAGAATCGATGCCCAACATCATCATTGGCGTTATGGGAGCCGGCGAACAAGCAACGCCAACCGACGTTGAGAATGCTTATGCTCTGGGTCAAGAACTCGCTAAAGCCGGATGGGTGGTGCTAAGCGGAGGACGAGATGTAGGGGTCATGGATGCGGTGAGCCGAGGGGCAAAGCAAGGTGGAGGACTGACGATCGGAATTCTTCCAAATCAAACGACTGCCATGTCGGAAGCGATTGATATTCCAATCATCACCGACATGGGTAACGCTCGAAATAATATCAATGTTCTCTCAAGCCGCGTTGCGATCGCCTGCGGTATGGGAGCCGGAACCGCATCAGAAATTGCCTTGGCGCTCAAAGCAAATAAGCCTGTCATTTTGCTCACAGACGATCCTGTGAGCCAAGCTTTTTTTCAGCAATTGGGAGGAGAACAGGTGTTTGTTGTGCCAACGGTAAAAGAGGCAATCAGCACCGTCACGCATCTCCTGAAGAACAATTGAGATGTTGATTGGACTACTAATTTTTCTCGCTTTTTAGCACAATGCTTTAAAACAAAGAAGTAGCTTGACACATTTTGAGGTGCAAACAACTGTGGTAGACAATCGCGAGCCGTCAGAGATGGGCAGAGCCGATCGCAGCAAAGAAGAATTTCTATATCCGACTGCGCGCTATCGAGGAGAGTTCACCCCAGAGCATCTTGCCTTCAATGCCAATCTGCAAGAATTTGCTCAGAGAGTCTCGTTGCTGTGCGGGCTAGAAACATCTGGGAAAATTCCACCAGAGGAGGCTTACGACGATATTAAACGCCTTTGGAAGCAACTCAAGGAATCAAAGGAAAATCTGCTCAGACGCCCAGACGGCTCAGAATAGTAGGCGACTCACCCTTGGGTGCTGTTCACGCGATAGAAGCTTTGATTCGTGCCGGATTCATCGTGTGACGGACATCTTTAATTCTCCTTTTGATTGCCGTACCAGGGATTAATTTGCAAGACACCGCTTGGCTTAAAAACTACCTTAAATGAGGCAACTGACTCTTGCAACTGAGCATTCGGATCAGATGGTTTGCCAAGCTGGACTAGCGGTGTGTCTTTGATGTACTCACTAGCAGTTTGACTATCAGGCTCATAATCGACAATGGAACCATCTGCTTTCACACGCACTCGATACACCAAATCTTGGTCGAAGGGGGGCGTCCCTTTCCAGTTTTGGTCGATCGTATCGTACAGCTTCGGTTGCAAATTCTCTAGCTGCGCTTTATCTGTAATTTCTCCGGGCGTGGTTGAAACCGTGGGAGTTGGGAGGTTGGGAGAAGGGCTGGACGACGCAGGACTTGACGCGGCGGCTGAACTACTCGTAGGCGTAATTTCTAATTTGCCTTGAGGCGTGAAGACAACCTTGTACTGCGCGATCGCTTCTTGCACCGGAGCGCTACCGTTTGCTGGAATATAAAGCAAATTCAGCAAGGGCGTTTGCCCAACGTTGTTCAGCGCAGCCTGATTTTCAGCTTTGTAACCTACAATGTCGCCATTCCTCGCGACACCAAGGCGATATTCTAAATTTTCAGTGAATTTAGGCGTTGTCGTCCACTGCCCGTTGATTTGGTCATAGAGCCGTTTACTAAGAGCATTTAACTCTTGCGGATCCGTAATAGCGGCTGAAGAATTCAACGTCTGCTCTAACTGCGTCAAATCGGGAGATGGACTGGTAGATGCCAACGCCTCAGGAGAAGCACCGGCAGATTGGGAAGCAGACGGACTGGCAGACGGACTGACGATAGGACTAATAGATGGGCTGGGCGTGTTTGAAACCGTCCCTGGACAGTCTGAGGCTCCGGGCGTTAGACATTCTGGAGTTTTCACCTTGAAGGTTGGCAAGCTCACAAGGGCTAACGTGGCTAGCGCCAATCCAGACAATCCCACGGTTGCTGGGACAACTTGCTTGGCGATCGGCTCTCTACTCTTCGCATAGCGCTTCGGTACGGGTGCTAGGTTGAGTGACCAAAAGGGCAACGTTTGAGTATCTGCCACAAATTGATCGATCGCTTCAACCAAATCAAACAGCTGTACCGTGGTTAGATCCACCACCTGATGAGCCGTTATTGTATTGTTTTCATCTGGATCAACGCTGAGACGATGATGATTGCGATCGAGCCGTTCTAGCTTCACAAAAGAGGGGCGATCGCTGTAGGTATGGCGCGGTAGATGAATGCCGCTCAAAAACTCTTGGGCATACAAGCTCACTGCCGTCACGAGGCTTTCAAAAAATTCTCGACCGCCCAAGAGCGGCTTTTCTTGGCCCAAGTGGCATTCTGCATTGATCAGCAGCGACATCACCGGACGCATTTCAACATCGGTCGCCCCGTTTTGATCGGACAATCCTTCTAAAACGAGCGTGCAATTTGGCAAACTGTACTGGCGTTGAATGGTCATGACACTTCCCCATCGAACAAGCTAATCCACAAGCGCTGCATTCCAGAAGTCCCGGTGCAGAAAAGCAACTGGCTCAGTAGGTCTAATGCCAACTCGTTTAGTTTTTCATCGGAACTGTAGGCCATTACTCCCGCTCGACGCGGATTCATGCGGCTGCGAAAATGGGCGCGGAATCGCTCTAAGTACTCGGACAACCGGAAGTGATGATCGGGCGATAAATTCTTTTCGCTCAGTTGCTGATATGCCAGCAACAGTTGACGAATCAACACCGTTAACCGCCGTGCCAGGTAGCAGGTGACAACAACCAGGGCTTTGGCTTCAAGCAAGGTCAGAGGCCGACGTTGAGCATAGCGCCGAAAGGGATTTGTACTCCGCATTCGCCAGAGCGCGACGCGATTTTTGAGAATGCCACGCAGATCAAAATCGTTGGCGATCGCTAAAACCGCTTCTGACCCGCCTAAGTCGAGGGCTTCAATCGCTAGCAACAATAGATCAATCTGCAACCGCGTTCGAGGAGGACATACACCCTCCGCGACGGGAGGATCAGGCAAATTATCCAGAATAATAGGCGTGGAAGGGATTGACGGGGCAGATGGACTATTCAACTGCATTACGCTCACGGAGACACTCATTCCAATTGCGGCTTACTAATCAACGAGACAGGATACACCTGAATACAACAAGAACCTTAAAAGTTCCTGGTTCTAAGGCGGGCAACTTGATCTTAATGTTGAGCCGATTTACTCGACATCCACGAGAATTCTACCCAAATCGGGATCGCGATCGATAGATTCTCATCAAATGTCAAGCTAAATGTTTTGCAATCAATCAACTTTTTATTCTAATCGGCTAACGATTGCTTCTGTGATAAGTTTGCTCATTCATTCTGCCAAATCAGCCGAAGATCGGTGGATAAATTGATCGCGCCTGACAAGAGAAATGGGAGAATGGGAAGAACTTACATCAATCTCTAAACCTCCTGATTTCAAGCTTGGGCTGCGAAATTATGGCTTCAGAAAATGGGCGTAAGGAATTATTTTTCGAGTTGATCACATTGCTAGGAAACAGAGACATGCTCAAACGAATGGTTGCTATCCTGCTGGTTGTTGTTGCCTTGAGTTTGCAGGGTTGTGTTGCGGGGAGCGTGACCGGAATGAAAAGCTTTTCTGACAGCATTGATGGTTATCGGTTTTTGTATCCTAACGGTTGGCTGCCAATTAAAGTGAGTAACGGCCCAGATGTGGTGTTTCATGACATTATTGAGCAAACCGATAATGTCAGTGTGGTGATCAATCCGGTGCAAGGCAAGAAGACGCTGGCCGATTTGGGAACGCCGAGTGAAGTAGGCTATCAGTTGGGTAAGAGCGCGATCGCGCCTGAAAATTCTGGGCGAACTGCTGAATTGGTGTCGGCTGAGGCGCGGGATGTCGCGGACCGGCAGTACTATACGCTGGAGTATTTGGTGACGTTGCCGGATCATAGTCAGCGACATAATTTGGCCAGCGCGATCGTGTTTCGGAATAAGCTGTATACCTTCAATGCTTCGACACCCGAGGATCGGTGGGGCAAGATGAAGGATGCGCTGGAATTAGCCGTGCGATCGTTCTCGGTTGATTCTTGATGGGATTGGGATGAATTTGGGTTGATCGAACGATCGGTGGATTTTGGATAGCAGAGACGCGATATATCGCGTCTGTACGGGGGCAGCATATTTTTTGGTTTTTATCATGATTCCTTTTGTCTTGGCGTCTGCATCGCCTGCCCGTAAACGATTGCTGCATACAGCGGGAATTGAACCGTTGGTCTATCCCAGCGATTTTGATGAATCGCTGGTCAAGGTTACAAATCCGTTAGATTTAGTCGAAATTTTGGCGCGGGGAAAGGCAGAGGCAACGATGAGAGCGCTTTTTTCTCGCCAAACCGAACTTCCATCAGGGTTCTTCTCCCGCACTCCAGGTTTAATTCTCGGTTGCGATTCGATTCTGGCGATTCATGGTGAAATTCATGGTAAGCCTAGAGATGCTCAAGATGCGATCGCGCGATGGAAACTCATGCGTGGACAGATGGGCGAACTCTATACAGGTCATGCCCTCCTGCGCCCCTTCACGACCGAACAAGGCTCCTTGATGCCCTATGCGCCGCTGGTGCGAACCCAAGTCACCCGGGTTTACTTTGCAGAAGTGAGCGATCGTCAAATCGAAGCGTATGTGGCGACCGGAGAGCCACTCAACTGTGCTGGGTGCTTTGCGTTAGAGGGGCGGGGTGGCTTATTTGTCGAAAAGCTGGAAGGCTGTCATACCAATGTGATTGGCTTAAGCTTGCCGCTTTTACGACAAATGCTGAGCGAGGCAGGCGTCGATGTCATCGACTATTGGCGCTAAGGCCATTTAGATTCAGAACGTTTAGATTTAGGACATTTAGATTCAGTCGGAGCGGCTCAGAGTATCGATTACTAAAACCGTGAAGATTTGCCCGCACCCCCAAATCGCTTCCTAAACTAGAGGTAACTCTAGTGCTCTTGCTGCGACCACTCCCCCGGTCTCCAACTTTTCTAACCGACGTGCCGAATTGGAACAAAATTATTTTGGACGAAACACATGTTGGACGAGTGGATCGCTCGAACCTGTTGTGCGATCGCTACGAAATCCGTAAACGAATCGGTCGGGGTGGATTTGGCGTTACCTTTCTAGCGCGAGATACTCAGCTTCCCGGAACGCCGCTTTGCGTGATTAAGCAACTGTGTCCTAAAGTGAGCGATCAAGGGCTGCTAGAAAAGGCTCGTCAGCGATTTGAACAAGAAGCTACCGTTTTAGGTCGGTTAGGTACTCATTCTCAGATTCCGCATTTGCTGAATTATTTTGAGATTGAAGGCGAATTTTACTTGGTTCAAGAGTATGTCCGTGGTTTGACACTCAGTAAAACCGTGCGTCGTACTGGAGCCTGGTCAGAAGAGAAGGTCAAACGCTTCTTAACCAGCTTCCTACCCGTTTTGCAGTACGTTCACAAAAATCAAGTGATTCACCGGGACATCAAGCCCTCAAATATTTTGTATTGCCCAGAGGATGGACGCTTGGTGTTGATTGATTTTGGAGCGGTAAAAGAAAAAGTGATGACGGTTGATCCGGCAACCTGTCTAACGTTTTCGACTCAGTTTATTGGAACCGTAGGATTTGCGCCTCCAGAACAGCTTTCCTTGCGCTCTGTGTTTGCTACCGACCTTTATGCGTTAGGCATGACTTGCCTCTTTTTGCTGACGAGTAAGCCGCCTCTAGAGTTTGAATACGAACCGCGCACCGGAGAAATTCTGTGGCATCAAGATGTGCTGGTGAGCGATTATTTTGGACAAGTCTTAGACCGAATGTTGAAGGTGGCGTTAAAAGAACGATATCAATCTGCCGAAGAAGTATTGAGGGCGTTGGAATTGGAGTCACACTTAGAGGTGCTGCTGCCCTGTATGAACAATCAGCCCCTCGCTCCCCTTCCAGAGCCGCCCCAACCCGAAGAATTTATTTCCCCAATTATCCGAACGGCAAACGCGATTCGCGAATGGCAAGCTCGCCTCAACACCAAACGCCCTGAAGACAAAGCTTGAAGATAAAGAGAGTCAACGCCTAATGACAGAACCTTAGATCAGCCCGTGTTTCTCATTCCGGCCGCAATACCATTGATCGTCAGCAGTGCGCCCCGGAGCAGTTCCCCTTTGCTGTAGCGCGATCGCACCACGCCAGAGGCAGCCAATGTCTTGTGCTGCCGCAGTCGCTTCAATAGCGACACCTGCAAGAATCCGAGCGGAACGATCGTTCCGTTGCGCAACTGCACCGATCGCTGCAACTCCGGATCGCCGTCTAGCAATCGCTTGTGTCCGGTGATTGTCAGCACCAGTTCACGAGTGAGATAAAACTCGTTGCGAATCTGCTCGAACACAGGCGCAAACCGCTCTCGATCCTCTGGAAGCGTCAGTTCTTGAACGTAATAACTTGCAATTTGGAGATCGACTTTAGAGAGCGTCATCTCAACTCGTGAGATCGCCATTCTAAAGAACGCCCACTTGTAATAGAAATAACGCATCAGGGCAAGATGTTTCTCCGGGTTTTCGTCGAGAAACATCTTTAGTGCCGTCCCGACTCCATACCAAGAAGGCAACAAAAATCGGCTTTGCGTCCAGCTAAATACCCAAGGAATCGCTCGCAGACTACCGAGATCTTTTTTGCCGCCACGCCGGGCAGGGCGAGAGCTAATTTGCAGTTGGCTAATTTCTTCAATCGGGGTGACTTGATGGAAGAAATCAATAAAATCGGGCTGTTCGTAAATCAGAGCACGGTAGTGAGCACGCGATCGCTCGGCCAATTCTTCCATCACTTCATGCCACGGCTGGATATCGTCAAATCCGGTTCGCAGCAAACTTCCTTGAATCACCGCTGTGGTGACGGTTTCTAAGTTGTAGAGTGCCAACTCCTGCAACGAATACTTCGACGCCAACACCTCTCCTTGTTCGGTAATTTTGATGCGACCGTTTACACTCCGCCCCGGTTGCGCCAGGATTGCTTCATAGGCCGGACCACCTCCCCGCCCCACCGAGCCGCCGCGCCCGTGGAAGATTCTCAGCGCCACCCCATAGCGATCGGCGATCGTTTGTAGGGCTTGCTGGGCCTTGTGAATTTCCCAATTGCTGCTGAGAAATCCAGAATCTTTGTTGCTATCAGAGTAGCCCAGCATCACCTCTTGCAGCGAAAACTGAGGGAGATCCTCTGGCTGATTTTTCCGCTGTTCGTACTGCTCAAAGCCACCCGACAGCATGGCGCGATAAAATGGTAGCTCAAACACGCCTGTCATGACTCCCGGCGCTTTCTGCAAGTCTTCTACGGTTTCAAAGAGCGGCACCACTCGCAGCGTCCCGATTCCAGTCACAGGATCGTACAGCCCAGCTTCTTTAGCGAACAGCAATACTTCTAGCAAGTCGCTCAAGTCATGACTCATGCTGATGATGTAAGTGTGGCAGATGTCAAGACCAAACTCCTGCTGCAACTTGCGCACCATGCGGAAGGTTGCGATCGCTTCCTGAGTCCGCTCTGAAAACGGCATCCCAGCCGGGATCAAGGGCCTACGAGTTTGCAGTTCAGTAATTAGCCAGTCGCACCGTTCTGCTTCGGTCATCTCGTTGTATGACTTCGGCAGCACTTGCAGATACTCCACAATCTCGTTCATCGTCTCCGCGTGGCGCGGACTTTCTTGGCGAATGTCGAGATGAGACAGATTGAACCCAAAAATTTCGACTTGAGCGATGAGATGCTCCAAATCGCGACAGCTTAAGCCCGTTTCAGCTAAATTACGCTGAATCAGGTGAAGTTCCGTTAGAAAATCGGTTCCAGACCGATAATACGTCGATTCGTCGTATTCCGGGACTTCCTGATGGAGGTAGTCACCACCATAGAGAATCTGGTTGCGATCGTGGGTGTTTTGCAACCGCTGGCTAATATAGGCCAGCTTTAAGCGATAGGGTTCCTGGCGGTAGCGAATTGCCAATTGATCATACACAGAGGGCATTCGCTGCTGGTCTTGCTCTAGCGACTCCAACAGATCAGGCAGAACGTCGCTCCAGTGCAGCGACAGGCTGAGCAAATCACTCAGACGCTTCACCGATTCAAGATATTTCTCTAGAATTGTTTGACGCTGATAGCAGGCCGTTTGCCAGGTGACTTGAGACGTGACGGATGGATTGCCATCGCGATCGCTGCCTACCCAAGAGCCAAATTGACAGAAGTTTCGTCGGGGCATCTGCATGGCTGGAAAGGAAGCATGAACCGTTTGCTCTAGCCGTTTAGAAAGATGCGGAATCGCATCAAACAGAACTTCGCGGAAGTAGTGCAAGGCGTTATCGACTTCATCTAAAACCGTCGGCTTAAATTGATGCAGTTCATCAGTGCGCCACCACAGGCGAATCTCTTCCGTTAACTGCTCTCGCAGGGCATCCGCGTCCCATGATGCTGCTAGACCCATTGCTTTAAGGCTATCTTCTACCCGGTCAAGTTCTCGCAAGATTTTGACAATCCGGCGCTGCTTATCGCGAATTGTGGGGCGCACAATCTCAGTCGGATGGGCCGTAAAGACGAGCCACACATCCAACTGATTGATCAGCCGTTGAATCTGCTGAGGCGGAACATTGAGTTGCCGCAATCGCGGGAATAACCAGCGAAAGGTTCCGATTTCACGGCGAGAGGCATCTTCATGCAGACTGCGCTCTAGAAAATCGGCTTCGGGTCGATTGGTTAATTCTTCATCCTGGCGACCGCTGCTCTTTGGTTTCTGCGACGGAACGCCTTCACTAGCAACTCGATACTGAATTTGCTGATCTCGTTGCTCGTAGTGTTGCTCAACAATGTTGATTAGTTGAAAATAAAGCGCAAAGGCGCGGGCAGCCCGAATCGCCTCATTGAGATCGAGCTTTTCGACGACCTGCAACACTTCTGATCCGGTGAATGTGTTTGCTTGTCCTTCGGGGGAACACATATGTCTTAGCTGATTGAGCAAATCAACGAGTTCTTGACCGCACTCCTGTCGCAAAACAGCTTCCCAAAGATCCTCAACTGTTTTAACCCGAAGCCGCAAAAATAAATCAGACGTCATTAAATTATCAGACGTTATCAAGTTAGCAGAGGCTGTCGGTGCAATGTCTTCGGGTTGTGGCGGGGTAAAGCTGATATCTGTGACGAGACCAGAATCATCTTGCGAGGGGAGGAGTGAACTCATAAAAGATAGTCCAGCAGGAGTCTTAGATGGGTAGAGCGAGAGGGGAATGGGAAGATGAGCTAACGCGCGAAGATGCGGTTAGAATTTCTGAATTATCGGATAACTGCACTCAAAACTCAAAGTTTAGAAGGAGCTAAGTTCAGAAAGAGCTAACTTTGGTCGGTCGGCGTGTCCGAGTCTTCAGAGAAATCTAGCGTGGGTAAGCGATCGCCACGAAACACCTCCTCGCTCATCGCGCCGACCTCTGCGATCGCTCGCGCTAGGGCTTGTGCGCCCACGAGTCCAACTAACACGGGAACGGTTGCCACACTGAGAGCAATTTCTGAAGGAATAAATCCAAATAAACGCGAGTCACGAGATTGAGCGGAGGACGAATCAGTAGACTGCATCGATAGTAATCCTGAATGGGGTGCTAATTAGTGATTAAAGTAGCGTTTAGCTAACCTTGTCAAAGAAAATTGGGAGCAAAATTGTAAGTCTCAAGGTCTTAAAGTGGCTAATCTTAGTGTTGTTCTTGTACACTTCTGTCTGGTGGACGATGTGTAGTAGCAAAAAACACCCCAAATCTTCGGAGTCATCTTTTCAATATGAAATTATAATTCTGCATAACAATTAAAAAGGCATGCCATTGAAAAGGCCGCAAGAGTGAAAAACTACTTCACCAATGCGACGGCTTGTGCTTACCATAGCAAAGAAAAGATTGCGAAAAACATAAAGTCAGCGTAAAAGCATCGACGTAAACCTAAGGTGTACCGATAGGCACCGATATCGAGCAGAGTCCAGCCCCGAAGGAACCGTAGCCGTCAGTCGAATAGAGCAACTTGATGTTAAATCCCCCTGAGTCTAAGCTATCTGTGTCCGACCCGATTCGCCGTCAGCCGTCGTTGATGCAGTGGCTCTACCGAGTCGCTGGAGTGCCTAACGTTCTGATTCAAGTTCGCACACGCGGCAACAATTTGTACATTCTTTACGAAGCGAAAGAATGTCCTAGTCAGTCTACGGTTTTGGCTCAAATGGTGCAAGCCTTAGCAGAGACTGAGCTACAGATTTTACTTCCAGCCGATCAGCCAACGGTGTATCAAGTCGTTCTCTACGGACGCGCTCAGAACGAATCGCGCCCTCAGTGGGCAGAGGTGATTTATCTCGATCAGATCGAGCGGTATCTAGAAAAACTCCAAGAGGCTCAAGCCCAACGCCGCCCGATCGCGCTCGACTCGTCGATGATCGTGTCGAATTTTAGTTTAGCGAAACAGGGGCACTCTGCTGCGATCGCGCGGTATCTCAGCGAAGCCTTTAGTAACTTAGGCGTCGCCGTTCGTGCCAATGTCAAGTCTGTTGTGCTGCCCGAAGACGCCAAGCTACCCGAAATCGTGAATCTGTCTTCGGTTTTTACCAGTTCTCAATCGCTCACTCCCAAAGCATTGCTGAACCGCTTGTGGGTGCTGTGCGAGTCCGCCTATAGCCCTGATCCATCGCTGATGGCAGAGCCAATCGCCCAAAAACTGCGGGATCTCGAACTGAATGGATTCCGCGATGCCATCGTCTTTAGCCAAGTCCGGGGAGAAGCAGAACCCGATTGGACGCTGAGAGTCGATCTGACGCCGCCCAATGAGATGCTGAAAGAATGGGCGCGTTGGGGCGATGTTGAAGCGCTGACTCGTTTGTTTAATCGAGTTTTCTTTGAGCAGAGCATTCAGGTTTCTGTGGACTTGCTGGACATTACGCTGCATATTTCTTGCCAGGGGAAATGTGTACCCGACAAGCCGCGCGTGTTGGCGACCCTGCTGCCGCTTTTAGAGACGATCGCGCCTCAAGGCATTCACTGTGCTACGGTCTACGGCATCGGCGACGAAACCGGAGACCACGCCGACGAAGATCCTACCTCGCTTGCGCCAGCTTGGGTTGAGTGGATCAATTTACCTGCTGCTGAGCATCCAGCGCTCGCCGATTCGACTTCGGCATTGGCGAAACAAGGCGATCTCAGCGCGATCGCCTTTCAACTGACGCGCCTGCTCAATCCAGATCTAGATGTACAGTTAGCAACTGGCGGCATTCGGCTTCAGCTGCGTCAACGGGATGAGTTGATGCACATCATGACCGACGCGCCGATCTGCCCACCTCAGAACACGGTCACGACTACGGTTGTTGACTTGCTCAAATCTTTAGAATTGCCAGAACTGCAAGGGGCGCGAATTCATGGACGCCGTGCAGGGCAATCGCGCCCCTTGTGGAGTTACGGAGTAGATTTCGTCCGGAGCGATTCTTCTGTCGCACTTCGCGCCAATCGTCTTGTTCCTGAAGCGACGCCCGAATTTGCCGCATCTGATGCCTATGTCGGCGATTTGCTCAGCAAAGATCCGGAAACGTTGACTGTCAGACCCGATTTGAGTGGAGATAATCCGGTCTTTCGTCATCGAGTTGTTGATGCCTTGCAACGATTGCTGGTGCGATCGCAGCTCTTCATGCTAGAGACGCCGACCGCTTTGGCGGCATATGAGAAGCCAAAATCCATTCTGAGTCATGAACGCAAAGTTGCAATCGTCTGGGGAACCTTGGGACTACTGCTGACCTTGCAATCCGATTGGGTGCTAGGGCAACTCGTAAAATCCCAAGCTCAAGCGCCACCAGAACCCTCACCAACGCTTCCGGTTGCTTCACCGACGCTCCCGGTTGCCTCACCATCAAGTCCGTCGCAGCCATTAAATTTACCGCAAGTCTCTTTGCAGAAGTCCTCTGGGTTTAGCGGCGAGCAGGGGGCAAGTCCCTCTGGCTTTACCCAAGATGGACAAACAGAATTAGCCACCCCGAGCGAGTCACCCACCCCGACAGAGAGCGCTCCCAGAGCGCTGCTAGCGTCTCCTCTAAGGCCCAAAGCGGCTGTTGATCCCGCGCGATCGCCCTATCCTACGTTCAACGCCAGTCAACTCAACGAAAAACTCGTGCTGTATCGTCAGTATGTTTCCCAGTTCGGTGCGCCCGATATTTTGATTGTGGGCAGTTCTAGAGCGATGAGAGGCATTGATCCCGTCATCCTTCAGCAGACGCTGGCAACGCAAGGGTATCCAAATTTAAAGATCTTTAACTTTGGCGTGAACGGGGCAACCGCGCAGGTGATCGATCTAATTGTGCGGCGGATCTTGCCCTCTGAGAAAATGCCGAAACTGATCTTAGTGGGTGATGGTTCACGAGCCTTTAACGGCGGCAAAGCCGATGCGACGTTCAATGCGATCGCGTCTTCGCCGGGTTTCAAGAAGCTTCCCGATGCGTCAACGGCTTCGGTTACGGTCGCAACGACGCCCACCGAAGCCTTTACCAAACCTCTAGAAACGATTTCTCAGACTAATTCCGTTGTGGCTGATAGCTATCAAGCGGTGAACAATCAGCTCAATGGGGTGTTGAGTAACCTTTCAACGCTTTATGTTCACCGAGAAAAACTGATTACGTTCTTGCAGGCTGGGTTGAAAGGTCGCTTGAGTCAGCCCTCGGCAGACGGCGAAGAGACGATCATTTCAGACGGACAAGGGCTGATTGATATCAACGGATTCTTGCCGCTCTCGGTTCGGTTTAACCCAGCGACTTACTATCAAAAGTATTCGCGAGTTCCAGGTAACAGCGACGCAGATTACGCTAATTTCTCGTTAGAGGGGCAGCAGTTTGAGGCACTAAAGTCGCTGGCCGCCTTTACGCGATCGCAAAAAATTCCCCTCGTCTTTGTCAATTTGCCACTCACTGAAGCGCATCTCGATCCGTTCCGTCGGGAGCGCGAACAGCAGTTTCAGCAAAAAATGCTGCAAGTGTCAGGGGAATTAGGCTTCACCTACCGCGACCTGTTGGATAACTGGAAAACTGAGAATGACCTCTTCTCCGATCCCAGTCATCTCAACCGCTACGGGGCTTATGTTGTATCTCAACATCTGGCTAAAGACCCGCTGATCCCCTGGGTAAAGCGATAGAAGAAAGTTACTCTCGCTTGCCCACCTACCAAAGCTGAGAAAGCCCCAGCGTCCACTCCTGAGCCATTTTCACACCCGAAGGTGAGGTGAGATTGTAGTGCAGGGGCGTAATGGTGATGTAGTTTTCCCGAATCGCTTCAACGTCAGTCGGTGCAGTATCGGTTACATCAGGATCTTCAACATCTTCAAGCAACTCGCCTGCCAACCAGTAATAGGTTTTGCCTCTTGGATCAACCCGCTTCTCAAATACATCAACATAGCGACGGACACCTTGCCGAGTAACGATCGCCCCGCGAATTTGATCCCGCTCGACTGGAGGCACATTGACATTGAGCAACGTCAACGTCAAGGGATGTTTTGCAAGCTGTTGCACTAACGCGCAAGCAAAATCGGCGGCAGGCTGGAAGTCACGAGAGGAAAAGCTCGTGAGACTGAGCGCCACGCTAGGAAATCCCTCGATTAGCCCTTCCATCGCGGCGGATACGGTTCCTGAGTACAGCACGTCTGTTCCTAAATTGGCTCCGTGATTAATTCCAGATAAGACTAGTTCGGGCGGTTCATCCAACAGGGCCCAAATTGCTAGCTTCACGCAGTCTGATGGCGTGCCCGAACATGCCCAAACCTGAACCGAGGGATGAAAAAGTGATTCGATTTTTTCGGCTCGAATCGGCTGATGCAACGTCAGTCCATGCCCGGTAGCAGACCGTTCGCGATCAGGGCAGACTACCGTTACCTGATGTCCCGCTTCGGCTAGGGTATTTGCCAAAGTCCGAATCCCCAGCGCATAAACACCGTCATCGTTGCTGATCAGGAGTCTCATTGAATCCATTACACTGATATAGACAAACGCACTTTCTTAGTATGACTGCTCAGACGATCGAACTCGAAGCGCAATTAGACGCAATCCGGCAAGAAGCTCAAGCCGCGATCGCGACCGCTATCTCTCTTGACCAACTCGAACAACTGCGCGTGAAGTATATGGGCAAGAAGGGCCCCATTCCGCAAGTGCTAGGCGGTATGGGAAAGCTCGATCCGGCTGAGCGTCCCCGGATTGGGGCACGTGCCAACGAGGTAAAAGAAGCAATTCAAGCCGACCTCGATCGCAAGAAAACCGATCTGCAAACGGCCGCGATTCAGGCGCAGCTTGAGGCAGAAACCCTGGATGTGACGATGCCAGGAGTGTATCGATCGCAGGGCAGAATCCATCCGCTCAACGGCACGATCGATCAAGTACTCGATATTTTCGTGGGCTTGGGCTACACCGTGGCCGAAGGTCCCGAGATGGAGACCGACTACTATAACTTCGAGGCGCTGAATTTTTTGCCTGACCATCCCGCTCGGGATATGCAAGACACGCTTTATTTGCCGGATGGAAACCTGCTGAGAACTCATACTTCGACCGTGCAGATTCGCTACATGGAGACGAACGATCCTCCAATTCGAGTCGCGGTTCCGGGTCGCGTTTATCGTCGCGATACCGTCGATGCCACTCACTCTGCTGTATTTAACCAGATTGAAATTTTAGCGATCGACGAAGGCATTACCTTCACCGATCTAAAAGGCACCATCAAAGTGTTCTTGCAAGAACTATTTGGCGATGTTGAAATTCGCTTCCGTCCTAGCTTTTTCCCGTTCACAGAACCCTCGGCTGAGGTAGATGTGCAATGGAAAGGGCGGTGGCTAGAGATTTTGGGCTGCGGAATGGTTGATCCCAATGTATTGAAAGCCGTTGGTTATGATCCTGAAATCTACACCGGATTTGCCGCCGGGTTTGGAGTTGAACGGCTGGCAATGGTATTGCATCAAATTGACGACATTCGTAGGCTCTACAACAGCGATCTGAGGTTTTTGAAGCAATTCTAGATGTAAAAATATTTATGTCGTAAATTTCTATGTTGTAGATGGAAGTTTAGTCAATGGCTGATTCCCAATCAGGACTCCGTAAAAACGTTAATAGTTCTCGGTTTACGGTTTGCGGAGCTTCTTGTTGGATCCAGTGTCCACAGTGGGGAATTAGCTTTAATTTGAACGGAGCCACAATCAGTTGATCTAGTCCTTCTGTTAGTTTGTGGCTTAAGAGAGGATCTTCGTCTCCCCACAAAACAAGAGTTGGGACTGCGATCGGGTCAGGCGATCGCCATAGATCTCGAACCCAATTAAGCGGCAGAAAAAGCTGACGATAGTGATTTAGCGCCGCCGCAATCACACCTGGCTTGCTGAATGCTGCCTGATAAATTTGAGCATTCTCCTCAGAGAACTCGCCTTTACGAATGGCATAGTCTTGGAACATTCTGCGAATAAACGATCGCAAATTGAGTTGAATCAGCCACTCCGGTACTCCAGGCACTTGAAAGGCTAAAACGTGCCAACTCCGGCGCAATTGATCCAAGTTGCTCAGCATCTCTTGGGCGAACCGCTGCGGATGCGGGGCGCTCAAGAGCGCCAACCGGTTAAGGTGCTGAGGAAACTTCTGAGCCAGGTTCCACGCGATCGCGCCTCCCCAATCGTGCCCTACAACATGAGCGCGGCTATAACCCAAATTCTCTATTAGGCTGCGAATATCTGCGGTTAGCGTATCGAGATCGTAGCCCTGCGTTGGCTTTTCAGAGTCGTTGTAGCCGCGTAAGTCAGGAACAACAACCTTGTAGTGGCGAGCTAACGCTGGAATCTGATAGCGCCAAGAATACCAAAACTCAGGAAACCCGTGCAGCAAAAGAACAAGTTCGCCATCACCCTGAGTGACATAGTGTAGACGAATCCGGTTTGCTTCAATGAAATGATGCTGCCACTGAGATTCAGAATGAGATTCAGAAACGGTCATAGCGAAAAGCTAACAGCCCCTAATGTACTTAAACTGTCGTACATCCTTGCAAAAGGTTAGGCCGCATAAATCAAAACTCCGCTTTTCAGCTTATCACCGAACTACTACGTTCTAACCGACCATCACTGGAATGCCAAAGCTGAAGAGTGCTGTTACCCAACGCACTATGTAACTTAGTCAGAGAGCTAGCCGCCTGCAATGGGTCGAACTAGCGCAAGCTTTCCGCTGGAAGGGCTGGACGGTAGTCTGAAGGTTTAATTTGAAATTTGACCAAATTCGCGAGTTCTTGAAGCTGGCTAATGGCTTCCGCCCCTTCTAATTTCATTAACTCACGGTCATCTCGCATTTCTGTCCACGTGATTCCATAATCAGAGACCAGAAAGCGGATTAAATGGTTGTTGTCCAAGCTCACCATAAAAGATGCGCTGTTCATTTGACCACCGCAGGTATAGCAAGATGCAAGATACCCTCGGTTTTCCAGTACAGTCGCCAATGCTTGGAGATTCATGACCAAGTCTTGAACGAATTGTCGGTGTTGTTCAGCAAGTCTTAAGAACACGGGGATCTATCCTCCAATCACCACACTAAATTCTAAACCTTATCTTAAGATTTTAACGGCAGATTTTTTGATATTGACAGATACACCTTTAAGAAGGCAGATTTCGACAGATAGGTTAGAAAAAATACCCTAACTTCCCCGCTATGCTAACGAACAAAGGGAGGAATCTAAAGTAGCGATCGCAACAAGTCAACGAAACCTCTTGAAACTTGACGGTTCTTACCGTTTCGTAATGTGTTTTCTCGGAGAGAAACGGCTGGAACGTTGAAATAGATTGCTATTTGACTAATCCTATACATAGCACGATAGTCACTGAATCTGGAGAAGTCCCTCATCATATAGGCAGATTTGACAGGAAAACTACGGGATCACGAAAAAAAAGAGCGCTATGTAGACGCTCTTAATATATAGGTAATAAGTAGAGCTAATTAAACTCTAGTTAACTGTCCACCAACCGACAGTTGGACCAATAAATCGAATCGTTAGCCAAGCCCCAACCAGAAGAATAATGCCCGTCCAAGCTCCGGTTGTGGTGATCTTAGTAAATCGGTCGGCTTGAGTTTTCGTAAACGGTAGCCAAGGTGCGATATTTGGCTCTTTGCCATATTTTTCGCCCAGCGTTTCTTTGCGACGTTTTGCTTCTCCCACGGTGTAATTCTCCGTTGTTGCTATCTGCGATCGTAGGGTTCTTTTCGATCATAGCGCCTCAAGTGGAGCGACCGTTAATCTTCCCAAGGATGAGTGGGAGCAGGTGTGAAAAGGCTGGAGTCTAAGTAACTCGTTCGAGCGAGGGGGCTAAGAGCCGCCAGAACTTGAGTTCCATAGGTGCGGTGAATGACGCGAGTATCTAGTAAGGCAACGATGCCTTGGCAGTCGCGAACTGGGGCAACCGCGCGTTGCAACTCGCTCAAAGCGTCAGGCAGAAGGTAGAGACGGAACCAATCTTGGCGCAGTTGTTTGTAGTGGGCGACTCGTCCTGCTACGAGGGGATGTTCTAGCGATGGAATCGGCAGAGTTGCGATCGCTAGAACATGAGGCGCAGGCAAAACACTCTGATGCGCCCGCCAAAACTCCCAGCCCGCAATCAAAATGCCGTTGTCATCTAAACAAGTGCGCTCGACTTGGACTCTAGAACCAAATTCTGACGCCAAGATCGAGCCAACTTGAGCTTTGAGCGGGGTATCACCAATCAAAATCACCGATAGTCCCTGAACGGACGTGCTTGCTGTGAGCAGCGATCGCAGTTCCCGTAAGATTGCCTCTTGAAACTGGGGGGTGTTTGGCATCGGAATGCCTTCAGGCTGATAGAGCTGAATCACATCATCCTGACGATCAAGGGCAAATTTTAGACAGGTGAGGTCGTCGGTTAAGCCGATGCGATCGCGGTAAATGGTCGCTTCAGGCTCTAGATCTAAGGCTCCACCAATTAAAACAGTCGGCTGCTGAGACCAGATTGGTTTTAGGGCTGACGCAATTTCAACCGGAGCGCAATGCAGCAAAAATTGTCCTGACTGACGTGCAATTGTTGTCCAAACCAGTTCGTCCTTAAGCTCCAGCCGCTCAAAAAAGGTTCTCCAGCTTGGAGGGAGAGGGTTTAGGTCAGTGGGAGTTGGGTGTAGAGTGCGTTGGAGGGTTTGAAGAATTTCCCGTTCTGGCTGCTCAATGAGATAGCACTCGTAGGGATTGGCGGGATGTTGAAAAATAGTTCGCGTGAGTTGAATTCTCACGTCTCGGATGGTTTCTTGATGGCTAGGACAGGCTAGCATCAGCGCTTCCCAATCGGCGGCATTAAGATGAGTCGTGAGGCGTTCCCGCGTCCAAGTTTCGAGATCATCAACGCCATCGATAATCGTCGGGATGCCAGCCGGAAATCTGCCTTGATGATGGATGCGATCACTGAGCCATGCTTCTGGCGTCGTCAGAACAATGCCTTGATAGTCAGGAGCGATCCAGCGATCGCTCGTCTGAATCGGCTTTGGGTGACTTATCCATTGCCGTAAACGAGGAATTTCTACTAGCAAAATTCGCTGCTGCACCTGTTCTGAGGCAACCACAATCACAGGTTCTTGCCACATCAAGATTGGAACTAGGTAGCTCAGTCGGTAGCGCCCGTGATAGCCAGATGGCGCACCTGTTTGAATTAATGCACTCCGACCCAAACGCAGCGCACGCGCCACTAGACGAGCCATCGTTAGATGGTGCGCCCAATAGGGTTCGCCTTGCTCCCTTAAAAAAGCGCGGAGTTGCTGATGGACTTCTACCTCAATCACAGGGCTGCACTCACTGCGTACTAAGAGACCATTCTGACACACCTAAAAAAAGGAAAAAGGTAAAAGCGAGCAAGAAAACTTGCGTCTTTTACCTTTCATTCCCATTAGAGTGAGCCAAACTTTAAGGCGATCGCGATACTAGCGTCTTCTACCACCTACACGCGAGCGTCCACTGCCAAAGGAGCTAGGACGATTGATCCGAGACGGCGTAGAGCCAGTAGAACGGCGTAGTGTGCTAGAGCCATACCCCGACCCAGAGGGGCGTCCATAGGTCGTGGATGGGCGTCGCACAGTTGGATTGCTATAACCTGGAGAGCTGATGCGACCCGTTGAACGGAACACTTGCCGATTCCGTTCAACCGCAGGCGGAGCGTTGTAGCGCTGTTGATAGCGATTCACCGCCTGACCGTAGCTGCTGCCATAGCCACCAAATCCACTAAGCGGAACTCCTGGCTGATAAACCGGTGGCATATAGTACTGCGGACGGAAAAGCAGGCTACCAATCGCTTGACCTGCTAGTGCACCAGCAAACGGAGACCAAAAACTTGGTTCTTGGCGCACAACAACGGTTTCATTCTGCCCCGTCTGAGGATTGGTCTGCTGCTGAGTCACATTATGGACATACTCAATCTTAAAGTCTTCAGGAATGTGCAGCGACTGCTGATTGTTCTCGACTTTCAAGTAGGCTTTCTGCCCCGCTTTGACTTCCTCGTCCGTGAGACGAGCCATTTGCAGGTTCTCAGTTCTTAAGGTTGAAGGAGCGCCAGCAGGCGTATTCAGTAAAGTGATGTCATATTGCCCCGTCCCATCGTCAAATCTGGCTTGCTGAACAGGGTACTGTCCATTAGGCATCTGGGTTTGAGCACGGCTGGTCGCTACCGGATTGGATGTATTCGATGGGCGAGAATCCCCCAAAGAAGGGCCGCCACACCCAACAGTTGTCAAACATAGTGCTGCGGACATCGAGAGAGCTAAAAATTTTCGTAACATGGATCGAACGATCTTCATAAGAACGGTATGGGCTAATAACTCAGGCGTACATTCAGTATCCTAGCGAGCAAGATAAAACTCTTTCTACTGAATCTGGGTCTAAAGCGGAATCAATTCTGGAAAGAACTCTAACAGTTGATCAGAATCAAGCTCATCACCCAATCGAGAGGGAGAGAAGTGGACTTGAATAGCCCGCAAGCGATCGCTGTAGTGAAGATTGATGATTTCTTTAAGTCCTGCTTCGAGCGCTCTGATGCTGGCTAAATCGGTTTCTAACGCTGGCACTTCGCCCTCGGCAGCGATCGTAATCATGACGATCAAATTCTGAGTAATGGGTAGAGATAACGAGGCATCGACATCGTCTCTATCATCTAACTCAACGCCGCTCATATAGCGCTGAGCAGAATCGGTGAACAATTCGTTCACATAATCTCCAGCTTCCCCTTCATTCCAAATAACGTCCCCTTCATTGGCAGCCGACCGCCAGTAGGTTTGGTACTGCAATAGTCCTTGACAGATTTCGACTAGCCCTTCTCCTAAAACAGACAAGTCGCCGTCTGACTCGACCGCTTGACTTGCCGCCTCGTTCAGAACTCCCAGAAAGGGAGCAACCTCTTTCCCAGCTAGATGGATAAAGATCCGACAGACCGCAAAGCGAGTTTTGCCACTGAATTGATTGAAGCGATCGCGCCACGAAGCCATGAGTTTAAACCCGTGTTGCTACATATTTCCCCACTCTATCGAGATTGAACTCAAAAGGGGTCTGTCGTAAGGTCAGATTTCCCTACTTGAATTTTATTAATTTGCCATCTACGTAAAATGACGCCATTTTGTGTGCGTAACTTTACGGCACAGATGAAATCGGAACATTCCGAAAAACGTTCGTGCCAGGGATGCGAACATCAACTCGTTCTAAGTCTGCGGGAACGCGAAACGCCAGCGTTGCCTCGGTCGATTCGCCGGGACGCAGACGCTCTAGCGAAATTGGCTCATCCCCCGCCGTCTGAAAGTCTACGACTGGAAAGGATCGGTTGGTTCGGGTGTTGAGCGCGATCGCATCGCCTAAAAGAATGTTGTCTCCTCCCTCAGCTGAAGGGGGTGATCCTGTAGAACGGCTCGCTCGCTCAAATCGGACTCGCAAATTTACAAGATTTGCGGGTTCCGCCGTCCGCTCAGCAGAAAGAATCTCGACTTGCCCATTTCCTTCTAAGGTAGCCTGAACAAACTTACCGGGTTCAATGGTTTGAGCTTGAGATGGTACGCTTTGACGCACCCGTTCTACAAAAGAGCCGCTCTGAGTAGAATTGCTCGGAGTTGATCCTCCCCCAGTTCCAGCAAACGAATTGGTAACGGCGCTGCTTGTGGGCGAACGAACGCCCTCAACCTGACGCCGCATATTTGCCATCTGAAGCAGAGCAAAGCCGCTCAAGAAGAAGGCAAAAACCGATAAGACCAAGGCTAAACCTGATGCAATATCATTCAGCGTGCCACCCGAAGATCGAGGGGCAGATTGTACCTGTCTGACTCGGTCAGCGCCTGATGGATCAGAATTAGGCTCCTCAAGAGTGATGGGATTGGCTGTCCGAAGCTCCGGAGGGGTTCGCTTAGCGAAGTCCGTTGCATCGTGTCGTTCTTCTACCATAGAGATCACCTTGGAGAGACTACTATACCTTCGATCGTATTCAATGAATTCTGGATTACAGTCCTCTCTTAAGGGGGATTTAAAGTGTGAACTATTATTCTGCGCTGCATATCTAGTAGGAAGATATTTTCACTTAATCCAAGATAAAAGCCAATACAATCGTTTCAAACTTGTTTCCTCATTCTTGCGATCGCCAAGCTCTCCAAGATTCGTTCCATGACCACCTACCTCTGTGATCCAATCGACTCTGCTTCATTCCAGAAAGCTACATGGCTCAAGTTTCTCTTGCTCAGCAGTTGGATCAGTAGTTGCCTATTTGTATTGCTTCCTAACCGTGCTTGGTCTGCTCCACCTGCGCTGTGTTCCAGCCAGCTTCCTGCCGCGATCGAGGCGATTGCGAACCGACCCATGTTTCGGCGATCGCGCTTGGGCGTTTTGGTGCAAACGCTAGGAAAGCGAGAAACGCTCTATGCCCGCGATGCAGAGCAGTATTTTGTTCCCGCTTCTAACGCAAAACTGCTGACGACCGCTGCTGTTCTAAGTAAATTTGGGTCTCGATATCGGATTCGCACTCCCGTTTATGGTGCTCAGACACCTAACGGTTGGCAAATTCGATTAGTCGGACAAGGCGATCCCAGCTTGACGGATGCTCAGTTGGTTAGCCTCGCTCAGCAGCTAACGCAGAAAGGCATCCGACGCATCGCGCAACTTCAGGTCGAAGATAGCGATACCGAGCCGCTCAATGACGATTGGGCCGTAGGAGATGTGCAGGAAAGTTACGGTGCGCCAGTCAGCCGATTGATTCTAAACCGCAATTTACTAACGCTGACGCTTTCTCCTCAAGCTCTTGGGCAACCGCTACGCCTCCAGTGGGAAGACGCCGCGCAAGCCGATCTGTGGACAATCGAAAACACGTCCATGACAGGGAATGCTCAAGCGTCGGAGGATGTGGTTGTAGAGCGAGATCTCACCCAGCCGATTCTGAGGGTGTCTGGGCAACTCCGGGTTGGGGCGGCTCCATACTCTGACGTTGTCGCGATTAGTGATCCCACCGCCCATTTCTTGAAACACTTCCAGCAGGCTCTTTCTAAGGAAGGCATTGTGGTGGATCGCGCTCAAGTCAGTCGGATGCGTAATAGGTTCGGCACAGAGATTGCAAGTGTTGATTCGCCAACGATCGCTGAGTTGATCAAATTTACCAATCAAAATAGCGATAATCTTTACGCCGAGGCGTTACTCAAACTCTTGAGTCAGGGGACGCCTTCTAAACTCAGCACGTCTATTTTGGCTCAAGGACTATTGACCCTAACGGATGTCTTGAGTCGCTTAGGAATTAATAGCGAACGGTTTTCTATAGTCGATGGAGCAGGCTTAGCTCGTCAGGATTTGGTTACTCCTTCTGCCCTTGTCGAAACGCTGCAAACGATGAGCCAACAGCCTGAAGGCTCCCTCTATCGAGCTTCATTGCCAATCGCAGGTCTGAGTGGTTCGCTCCGAAATCGATTTCAGAACACTCCAGCTCAAGGAATCCTGCAAGCGAAAACGGGAACGCTTACCGGAGTGAGCGCCATGTCAGGCTATATTAGCCCCATTCAACACCCGCCGCTTGTGTTCAGCTTCATTCTCAATCAGTCGAAAGACTCAACCTCAGTACAACGAGATGCCCTAGATGAGATTGCCCTGCTCTTAGCCCAACTGCGATCGTGCCCTTAAAAGCGCACTCGCTGTCTGACTTGATAGAATCCTGACCACATAGAATTTACGTTAAGATCTCAACCGAAATTTGCCTTGACTGAGTAGAATGACGTTATACAGTCTTGCTGACTTGTTGACAACTGTTTTTACCTAAAACTGTTTGTGATTGATCGCATCAAATCCCCTGTCTAATTAACGTTAGAGGTTAAGCTTTAGCGGTCGATGCATTTTGGGCAGCGTTCTTGCTGTCTACCCCTTATCCACCCTTACCTACAGGTGCCTGTGAGCGAAAGAAGACCCAATCGAGACATTCCCATCATCAACGATCGCATTCGATTTCCCAAACTGCGGGTGATTGATGCTGACGGTGCCCAGCTAGGGATCATGACTTCGAGAGAAGCGCAGCAGCTAGCTGACGAAAAAGAACTCGATCTCGTGCTAGTGAGTGACAAAGCTGATCCGCCCGTCTGCAAAATTATCGACTACGGGAAGCACAAATTCGAGCAAGAGAAAAAGGCGAAAGAAGCCCGCAAGAAGCAACACACCGTTGATGTCAAAGAAGTTAAGATGCGCTATAAGATCGAAGAACACGATTACCATGTGCGAATCACCCAGGCGCAACGCTTCCTGAAGTCAGGCGATAAAGTAAAAGCTACGATTATGTTCCGTGGAAGAGAAATTCAGCACAGCGACCTAGCAGAAACATTGCTGAAGCGCATGGCTCAAGATTTGCAGGAAATTGCAGAGGTGCAGCAAGCCCCGAAGAAAGAGGGTCGGAACATGATGATGTTGCTTGCGCCTAAGAAGTAAACGGTTTACTGATTCACCTCATTGGTGAGCTGATATCCAACAGAGGATGGCTGAATAATGCCATCCTCTGTTTTTTCATGACATACCGATTTCTAACGCGACACTGTATGGGGGCACGGCAGTACCTACAGGAACAATGCTTTTTAGAGCGGGGATCAGCGAAACACGGGTAATTTCCATAGTGCAACCTCAATCTTGATCAAAAGCATCTTGATCAAAAAATGTAATTCGATTTGGGAATGCTAGAGGCAACTCATCTTTATCCACATTCTGAGTACGATTCACCAGATCACGCTGCACACATCTTTTATCTTCAGTGATTAGCCCTCTGGTAGGTTTGCTCAGTCTGATTTACGCATTCAACCCGGGACAGCACGCTTCATGGTATTGACAAACCAATTCCGCAAGAAAGAGGGGTTCGGAAACAAGCTCCTACGCTGGATTAACCTCCGTGAAGGGGAAGGCAAGCGAACGGCGTCAATGTTTGCGTTTTACACCACAACCTCGTGGGGTCTAATTTGGCTTGAGGCGTGTGCCCTCGATCTTTTTCTGTCTCAATATGGCGCGGCGACGCTGCCGCTCATTTACATTCTGAGTTCTGGCATCCGGATCGGATTAGGGCTACTTTACTCGTGGATGCAGCGATTTTTGCCTCTACGTTGGGTGATTATCCTCATTGCGATCGTCATTGCCATACCGCTTCCTGCCTTTTGGATTGGGTTGGGATATCCCGCAGGAGTTGAAGTTGCAGGATTTGTCGTTCTCAAGACTACGATTTTGTTGATGCAGCTTTGGCTAGAAGCCAGCCATGCCTTAAATGATCTCAATGCATCCATTACCGCCAACCAACTATTTAACGTCCGGGAAGTTAAACGCACCTACCCCCTGATCAGTAGCGGAATTCTATTTGCAGATGTGGTTGGAGGATTCTCGCTGCCGCTTCTGTTAGCTGTTTTACCCCGCGATCGCGGTTTACCAACCGTGATTATGGTGTCATTCGCCATGATGATTGTCGGTGCAGTCGTTTTGGTTTACCTGAGCCAGTCTTACCGACAGTCGTTTCCAGACGCGCGGCGGCGACGCGATGACACCGTTAGTGAATCGTCAACTCGTCGGATGCGGGGGGAGATGCGGCATTATGCTATGCTGCTGCTCGTTTTCTTTGCCTTGGCGCAGGTGCTGCTCTTGCTGGTTGAGTTCCAATTTTTGAGTCAACTTGGAGAACAATCAGGGGCGGCAGGCAATAGTTTTCTTCATGGAGAAGTGGCTGGCTTTTTGGGGTTGTTCAATGGATCACTTGGCATTTGTGAACTGGCGATGCAGTGGCTCTTTGCCAGCCGTCTGATCGGTCGGATCGGGGTCTTTGCCGCTGTGATGCTACTGCCTGGACTGACGATTTTGTTTAGCAGTGCCTCTTTCACGGGGTTAGTCCCAATCTTTTTCATCGTGGTCGGTCTGCGATTTCTCTATGAGCTACTGCACTACACCATTTTTGCTGGCACAGGTCCATTTCTGTTTCATGCCATTCCAGACCAGTATCGCGATCGTATTCAGTCTCAAGTCCGAGGAATTGCAGAACCCGTTGCAACAGCCATCACCGGGTTCGTCTTGTTAGGAATTGGCAGTTTTGGCTTGCAGCAATCAGGTGCCACTGGGCAAAATCTGGTGTTTGGCATGATGATTTTGCTTGCGGGGGGATGGCTTGTAGCGATCGCGATCCTGCGGTCAAAATATGTTGGGTTGCTGGTTCTCAGCGCTGGGCGAGGGCAGTTAAGCGGCTCCGAAGTCGATTTGCGGGCACTAAAACAAGCGGTGATCGAAACGCTAGAAAAACCGGGGGCCGAAGCAGACAAGCGAGCGTGTATCGAGTTGCTCAACCAAATTGATCCCAAAACCATCGGCGATGTTCTCGCCCCGCTTTTGAGTAAGCTATCGCCTCTCCTACAACACAAAAGCTTGGAGGTGATGCTTAACTATCCAAACGCAGCTCATTTGCCTACCGTTGAGAATCTATTGGCGGAAAAGCCGGTTCCTGAAGTGACCGCGATCGCGCTGCGCTATCTCATGCTGACCGACGGATCTCCTGACATCAAACAGCTTGAACCTTCGCTGCAGCCAGGCACTCATCCTGTCATGCGTGCAACTGTCGCATCGTTGATTCTGCGTTGCGGCAATCCCCATCAAAAAGCGCAAGCAACCAACACCCTGCGGCTGATGTTGACCAGTCAGAACAAGCAAGAACGGGTTATGAGCTGTCGGGCATTGGGAGAAGCAGTCTATCTGCAAGCCTTGCGGGTCTATGTGCCAAAACTGTTAGAAGATCGATCCATCCAAGTGCGGCGGGCAGTGCTTGAAGCGATCGGGGCAACGCGCTCAGAAGAGTATTATCCCCACTTGCTGAAAGGAATTCGTATTAAATCGACTCGTGAAGCGGCAATCAAAGCCTTAGTCAAGCTAGAAAATGACGCCTTACCCATGCTGGTGAGCTTGGCAGAGAATGTTCATCAATCTGACCTTGTGCGGAGTGCGGCTTGGGGTGCGATCGGAGAAATTGGCACAACCGAAGCCATTAACATTCTGATTGCTCACCTCACCACATCTTGGGGCAATAGCCGTCGCAGCTTACTCAAAATTCTGCTCAAAATTCCTCAAGAACGGGGAATTGAACGGGTGTTAGATCAGCTTGGACGAAGAGGAATTGAAGCGCTGATCGATCAAGAAATGATGTTTATTGGCCAAGTATATGGTGCGTTGGCCGATTTAATGCCTGAACGGTTGCGGGGGCAAGAAGCCGACATGCTGAGGAATGCGCTTCAAGATTCACCCACGGATGGGATTGAGCGGTTGTTTCTGCTGATGAAATTTCTCTATCCCATCAGTGCCATTCAGGTCGCTTCTTTCAATTTGCAGTCTGGGTCGCGAATTCACATGGCACAAGGGCTAGAAATCTTAGATAACACGTTAGATATTGTCAATAAACCTGCTGTTCTAGTACTGCTCGATCGTAATCTCCTAATTGACAAGCTGCAAAGCCTAGCTCAATTAGTGCCCTATGTACCGATGCGTCCCCACGATCGCGTGAAACATTTGCTGAATCTGCGCCACTTTGTTTCAGATTGGACGTTGGCATGTTGTTTTCATCTGGCTCAACGGGAACGTTGGACTTTGACGAGTGATCAAATTTTGTCAAGTCTCAGTCATCCGACTGGATTTGTGCGCGAAGCCGTGCTGAGCTATTTACGTCTTGCGTCTCCTCAAGCGCTCGCTCGTCTTTTGCCGAATTTACAGGGCGATCCGAATCCAATTGTCGCTAGTGAAGTGAAGAGATTGATGAAGGAGTTAGGAAGCGATGCGCAAAGGGGCGCTCTCCACTCTCATGCAAAGGAGAATTCGTCGAACCCTGTGGAGCCACAACCCCTGTAGCGTTTGACACAAGACTTCGTAAAATTTGAATAACAGTGCCTACCTCGTCCGACCATGCTAAACAGTTTTGACCGCCTGCTCCTAATCCGACAAGTCCCGATTTTCCAAGAGCTTCGGGATGATTTTCTGGTGCGGTTAGCCTCGATTATGGAAGAACAGTCATTTGGGGCACGGAAGCCAATTTTTACTCAGGGAGATGATGAGCGATCGCTGTATGTGATTGTGTCGGGTCGCGTCCGCGTGCATATTGGCAAACAGGAACTCGCCCAAATGGACAAAGGCGAATGTTTTGGCGAAATGTCTCTGTTTGATGCCGACAAGCGATCGGCATCGGTGACGACTCTTTCGGTTTGTGACTGTTTGGTTTTAACGCAGCAGCAACTCTACGAAGCGATCGACGAAACGCCGGGAATCGCGCTCAACATTATTCGGATTCTCTCGCGGCGCATTCGAGAACTAAATGAGAAAATCAAAGACCGAGACGCTGAGCTGATGTCCTTCAAAGGGCAGTCAGAACTGGAAATAGAGCCATCACGTCCGCTTCGGGTTGTGCCCAATGTTCGGCAGAATTGACAGGCATTGGCAGTGGATGTGGAAGTAAATTTAATGTGGAAGTAGATTGAATAGATGGAGGGTCAACAGATCCGTTTATTGATCCACTACAGCCGTTACCCCATCCACTGCTAACGAGACTCTGCAAGTTCTACGATCGCGCGTTATCTAATCCACACTAGTGGCTTGTCCCTCGCCCTCTGCCTTAGAACTACTGCTGAGCGATTCCTTCACAATCTGCAAAACTTCTGATTTCACCTGCTCGTAGTGGCTCGCTGCGCACCAAGGACGAAGGTACAACGTTGTTGTCGTTGCCGAAATCGTATCGACATGACAGGTCGTTTTTGGCTCTTGCAAAATTAGGGGATGATCTTGCAGCAAGGAAAGCAATTGGGTAATGGTAGAGTCGATGACGCGATCGCCAATATCAACCGTCAAATCGACGCGCCGAGTGCCCATCACTGTATTGTTTTTCAGCGTGCCGCTAAAGAGATTGCTGTTGGGAACTGTGATTCGCACGTGATCGGCAGTGAGAATAGTGGTCGAAAATAAGCCGATGTTATCGACCGCTCCTGCCACGCCTGCTCCTTCGATCGTATCTCCCACTTCAAAGGGGCGAAAACTAACCAGCAAGATCCCAGCCGCGAAGTGAGACAGACTATTTTGCAAAGCCAGCCCGATCGCCAGACCCGCTGCGCCCACCACGGCGACCACAGTTGTCGTTTGAATTCCAACCGTATTGAGGGCCGCGACAACGCCAATCATCCACACCAAAATTCCTGACATCTGCGCCAAGAATTTCTGTAAGGTGGGTTCTGCGTATTTGAGCAGACGAAAGGTAAGGTGTCTTGCCGTTATTGCTCCCCATCGCGTCAAGAGCAGGATTGCGATCGCTTTAACACACTGAAATGCCAAGTTTGACAACTGGTTCTCAAACACGGGTTGAGGAAAATTCAGCGAAAACCCTAAAATTCCTTCAGTCTCAACCATAGGCGTATCCTCCTTAACTCTGCTCGTTGGGGTTCTACATTGGCAGACGGCCAACTTCCATAAACCCCTTCTAAGGAGGATCAGTTTAACCGGTTTAGGCTCTAGATGGACGATGAACTTCAGAAATGGGAGGTTTAGCTCGGTAAGGCTTGCCAACCGAAACACGGGGCAACCGATGCTTAAAACTACACAAAATTTCCCAAGAAATGGTGCCCAGCAACTTGGCCCAATCGTCCGCTAAGATTTGCTCATTGCCGTCTTGTCCGATCAACGTGACGACTTCCCCTTCTTGCAGTGCTGGAATCTTGCTAACATCTAGCATGATCTGATCCATCGTGATCGCTCCAATTTGAGGAACCCGCTGTCCCCGAACGAGAACCGTCATTTTATCCGATAGATTTCGAGGAACGCCGTCTGCGTAGCCAATTCCAACGACGGCAATTTGAGTCTCGCGATCGCAAATAAATTTGTACCCATAACTCACTCCAGTTCCGGGTTGCAAAGTTTTTACCTGAGTCACTCGCGCTTTAACTTGCAGCACGGGTCTGAGATTGACTCGATCTTTCAGGTGGTCGGTTGGGTAGAGTCCATAAATAATCAGTCCTGTCCGTACAAGATCATAGTGAAGGCTAGAGTCAGTCAGTGTTGCTGCCGAATTCGCTAAATGAAAGTGCGGCATCGGACGGAGGGGGGCTGTGCTATTGGGATTAAACCCACAGGCACGAAGAGCAGACTCGTAGCGCTGTTGCTGCTGGCGCAGAACCGTTGGATCTGGATCGTCGGCGGTGGCTAAGTGAGAATAAACGCTAGCGATCGCTAAGTTTGGTAATCGCTGCACCAACTGCACAAACTCTGTTGCCTGTTGCCAAGATGTGCCCAAACGGGACATGCCTGTGTCTAATTTGATATGAACAGGTAAGGAAGCGCGACCGCTCACAGCTTCTGAAAAAACCAGCGCCTGCTTAGGCGTGCAGAGCGTTGGCTGGAGTTGCCACTGCGCGATCGCGCGGATTTGCTCTGCTGTATGAGTCGCTCCTAGCACCAAAATCGGCGCTTCGATTCCTGCCTCTCGTAGCTCGATTCCCTCCGGAATGGTAGCGACACCCAGCCACGTTGCACCTGCTTGCAGAACCGTTTGAGCAACGGTAATGGCTCCGTGTCCGTACGCATCAGCTTTCACAACCGCCATTAAGGCAGTTTGCGGCGACAACAAGCTTAGAATCTGCTGCACATTATAAGAGAGGGCCGCTAAATCAACCTCTACCCACGCCCGCTCTCGTTGCATCAGAGCAACACTCGGACTTTGCTCCCAACTCAACATCACACTTATCTCCTTCTCACACCCAATATCTGCGATTGACAGAGCCAAACTCCAAACGATCGCACCCTAGCACCTAAAACTCTTCATTTAAACTTCTTAAACTTTTGCAAAAATACTATTTGAACTTGAAGTTGAACTTGAAGTCTGGTTAACCTGAATTGCTCTTTACTTTATATTGTTTTACTCAAAAACAATACGATTGGTTAGAAAGGCGCTGTCTCGATCGCGGAGTCGTGTGTCAGAAAAATTCTGGTTCAGCATTTGCCCAGCGCTGTCGTTGCGCCTCAACTCTGCATTTTGAGGAATGTGTTAGCATCAGTACTAGTCAGATTGTCTTAAATAAATTCCTGGAATGGGCAAGGTTCTGGTGCTTAACGCTTCCTTTGAACCGCTTAACATCACAAGCTGGCGGCGAGCCGTGGTGTTGCTAATCAAAGGAAAGGCAGAGCAAGTCGAACACAACGGCAAGTACATCTATTCGGGATTTCCCTTACCCACGGTTATCCGATTGCGTCACTACGTTCGTGTGCCGTACAAAGAAATCTCTCTAACGCGCAAAAACATTCTGCATCGCGACGAGCAGATGTGCCAATACTGTAGCTATCGAGGAGACGATCTAACCCTCGATCACGTGATCCCGCGATCGCGGGGCGGAGAAGATTCTTGGGAAAACATGGTAACGGCTTGCGTTCGTTGCAATGTTAAAAAAGGCAGCCGGACGCCCAAAGAAGCCAATATGCCATTGCTGACGACGCCTCATCGTCCTCACAGCAGTCTTTATTTTGAGGTGACGAAACATGTCAAAAACGGAGTAAATCAAGAATGGCGTAAATATGTAATTGGAGATCTGGAGATTGAAGGCTAATCTCTTGACATAGAGTAGCTTTTATCGATTAGAGCTGAATTTCTCCACCTCAAGACATTCTCTCTCCATCTCAAGACATAAAGCTTTCATAAAGCTAACGCTTTTAGAGCTTTTTTGCGAAGATCAGAAAGTACCAACTGAAGCAAGGTTTCCAGATTTCGAGGAACCCCGCAGGGATGCCGCTAATTATAGGTACTGTCTTGGTTCTCTCGTCTGTCTCTATATGCAATTTGATTCGAGTCCATACTCCCCTAGCTCAACTACCTCAATGGAACCAGAACTTATCTTGACTGGTTCAAACTCCCGCTCCACTGAGTACGTACCCTCTGATGCTGTCGGTATGCCAAATGGTTCTGCCTACGAACAGCGAGGACGGTTCCCGTATGATTCAGCGCGATCGTCAGAGCAAGAACAAAAAGTCGAAGTGTTTCGGAAACTGTTAGAAAAGCATCGCGGCGATCGTCAGCTAGTCATTCTACAAGATTTTCCTGATCCGGATGCATTGTCTTCGGCTTGGGCCTATAAGCTGATCGCTCAAAAATACGATGTCAATTGCGAGATTGTCTATGCTGGAATGCTGAGCCACCAAGAAAATATTGCGTTGGTGAAGCTGACTGGCATTCCGTTACAGCGCTGGACGCCTCAGATTGCAAAAACGAAGGATCTGTCAAACTACAAAGGCTGCGTCTTCATTGACAATCAGGGCACGACGAGCCAGCTTTTCTCTGTCGTTCAGCAGGCGAATGTGCCGATTACGGTCGTGATCGATCATCACAGTATGCAGGATGACCTGAATGCT
This sequence comes from Myxacorys chilensis, assembly GCF_059505265.1. Classification (NCBI taxonomy): domain Bacteria; kingdom Bacillati; phylum Cyanobacteriota; class Cyanophyceae; order Leptolyngbyales; family Leptolyngbyaceae; genus Myxacorys; species Myxacorys chilensis. Next base: position 174,933 of record NZ_JCACKG010000124.1, read on the forward strand.
GAGTTTGTCGATATTCGGACGAACACTCGTGCTACAGCAACGATTCTGACGCAGTATCTGCAATCTGGGATGCTGAGGTTAGATAGCAATATTAGCGAGCATGTGAAATGTGCGACAGCGCTGATGCACGGGCTGCGATCGGATACAAATCGGCTGATGCAGGCTCAAGAAGAAGATTTTCTAGCCGCTGCCTATCTCAGCCGCTTCTATGATGGGCAGTTGCTCAACACTGTGCTGCAATCGTCCCGATCGCGGCAGGTGATGGATGTCATTGAGCGATCGTTGAAAAATCGCATTGTGCAAAACAACTTCTCGATCGCGGGCGTTGGCTATCTGCGCTACGACGACCGAGACGCGATTCCGCAAGCCGCAGATTTTCTAGTGACTGAAGACAACGTCCACACTGCTGTTGTGTATGGCATTGTTCACGATGACGACGATGAGTTAGAACTCGTGGTTGGCTCGTTGCGAACCAATAAAATTACGCTCGACCCCGATGAGTTTATCAAAGAGGCATTCGGGCAAGACTCTCAAGGGCGGTTCTTTGGCGGCGGGCGATCGCAGGCAGGCGGATTTGAAATTCCGATGGGATTTCTCTCTGGCTTCTCCGAAAGTAGCGAGTACGCCAAAATGAAGTGGTCTGTTTTTGATACCCAAATTAAGCAAAAACTCTTGCGCTTGGTGAATCCAGAACAAAACTATCCGCAGCAGTAGCGTGTTGAGTAGAGATCAAAAGACAAGATTTAACTGGGGAACTGGGAGGAGGTTCTCAGGTTGGAGATTTGAGCATTGAGAGTGATTGAAGTTCGTAAGATAGGCGCTATAGTCGAAATCAATCACTCTCAATGCTCTCTTGATCATGGATCTCTATCTCATTCGTCACGGCTTAGCTGGGCAACACGGCGACTATGCTAACGATGCAGAGCGTCCCCTCACGGATGAAGGTAAGTGCAAGACTCGGCAGGTGGCGAAGCAGTTGCACCAGTTGGGGTTGAAGTTTGACTTGATTTTGACTAGCCCCCTAACACGAGCAAAACAGACGGCTGAGATTCTTCAAGCCGAGGGCCTGAGCAAGCAGCTAGAGATCGCAGACAGTCTAGCGCCGGGAGGCGAGCTTCAGCAGTGGTTAGACTGGTTAGTGACATGGAGAGCGCCTAATAAAGTTTTGGCGTTAGTGGGGCACGAGCCAAATTTAAGTAATTGGGCAGAGACTTTGGTATGGGGCAATGCTCATGGCAGCTTAGTGCTTAAAAAAGCAGGCGCGATCGCGGTTACGATTCCAGATTCGGGAACCCCGATCGCAACGAGTCGCCTTTTCTGGTTAACACCGCCTCGCTTCTTAGGCGGTCATGAACTGTAAGCATCAACAAAACCTCAAGATGCAGAATTGAGGGGAGTCGTTCGATAAGATTACGTTATCGATAATTCTAATGTTTTATTACGTAAACAAATTATGTTCCGGTTTACCTCACCCCTTTATTGAAGCCGTATTGATACGAGATACTCTATAAACAAGTGCCCTCGATAACGTCGTAATGGTTCCTTCCCACACTGAACTTCAGATTTCTAAAGATACGCTTCGTGTGCTTGCACCTCACGGAATTGGCTATCGACTGAAATTGCTTTCTCAACTGCTAGGACGGCGATTTCAAGAGAAGCTCGATCCCTTTGGGCTGACGCCGTTTCATTGGGTGGTACTGTGCTGCCTGTGGCAAGAAGACGGACTAGCCACGTCAAGCATTGGCGATCGATTGCAGCAGGTGGGCGGAACCTTGACCGGAGTGCTCGATCGCATGGCAGAACGCGATTTGATTCGGCGAGAGCGCGATGCTCAAGACCGTCGAGTGTGGCGAATTTGGCTCACCGATGCGGGACGGCGATTGGAAGATTTGTTGCCACCCATTGGGGTTGAGATGCGAGAGACGGCGTTAAAAGGAATTTCTTACGCTGAGCGAGAACAGTTCTCCAACATCATCGATCGCATTATTGTCAACCTTCAACCCAATCCATCTGATCCGCCTACTACGTCCTCGCTACTTGGCTGGCAGTCGATTCTTGCGCCTTATAACATGGGCTACCGAATTAAACTGCTGGCTCAGTTGGGTATGAGAAAGTTTCAAGAACTGCTCGATCCCTTTGGGCTGACGCCGTTTCATTGGGTGGTATTGTGTTGCCTGTGGCAAGAAGACGGGCTGGCAACCTCAAGCATTGGAGAAAAACTACAGCAGGTGGGCGGAACCTTGACCGGAGTCCTTGATCGCATGGCAGAACGCGATCTGATTCGACGGGAACGCGATGCCCAAGATCGTCGAATCTGGCGAATTTGGCTCACCGATGAAGGTAGAGCGCTGATCGATGACTTGCCGCCGCTCGCGTTGAGTATTCAAAAATGTATGGTGCAGGAAATTTCGGCAGAAGACCAAGCGAAGTTATCGGGTTGGGTAAATCAGGCGATCGCAAACCTAAGTTGAGGCGACAGCAGCGGCATTTGTCGAAGCTTCTTTCAGCGTTTGAATCAGAGTGCAGGCTTGATGTTGAATGAGTGACCAATCGTAAAGTGCAGTTCCTCTGGAGTTGCGCTGATCGCTTATGGCTCCTTTCGGAAATAACCCGCCTGCGAGTCCAACCGCGATCGCGCCTGCTTCGATCAAAGCTTTAGCATTGGTTGGCGTCACTCCTCCGGTTGGAATGAGCGGAACATGTCCAAGCGGTTGTTGCAGCGCCCGAATGTAGTCTGCACCGCCCACGGCTTGCACGGGAAAAACCTTAACGCTACTCGCTCCCGCTTGCCAAGCCGTAACGATTTCAGTCGGCGTTAGCGCACCGGGAATCATTGGGATTTCTTTAGCAACAGCAAGCTCAATCAAGTCGAGATTGGTATAGGGAGAAAAGGCAAATTCTGCACCCGCCGCGATCGCGTCTTTTAGCTGAGCCGTGGTTAAAATTGTGCCGGTTCCGATTGCGCAAGTGGGTAGCTCAATTCGCAGTTGAGAAATTAGATCTGCCGCGCGCTCGCTATCCCAAGTAATCTCAATTAATTTAATTCCCCCTGCCGCAACTGCGGTTGCCATCTGTTGCCCTAAACAGAATTGAGGAGCGCGAATCACTGCGATCGCACGATGTTGTTGAGCTAATTTCAACCAAGTTTGGGAATCCATCTGGTTAACATTCAATTAAGAAAAACTGAGTTGAACTTAATGTTTCTTTACTTAAAACTTTCGCTTTTCTACTGAAAGAACAAAACACAATTAAAACTCATTCATAAGAAGTAGAGACAGGTTAGGTCGTTAGAAAGAGGGATGTTTCTGATTGAATTCATAGACTTGGGTTGTAACGACGAAATTTTACTTTAGGAGATACATGTATGGCTTTACATAAGATTAAAGACTTTGATCCTGATTATCGTAATCATTTTGATGGTGACGATGTAAAAGATCTAGACTTATATTCCGGCGATGAAAAAATCGGTTCTGTAAACGATGTTTTAGTAGATGAAAACGGCGAATTCCGTTATTTAATTATCAATACTGGTGCATGGATATTTGGTAAAAAAGTAATGCTGCCGATCGGTCGCGCGAGAATCGATTATAGCGCTCGTCGTGTTTATGCCGATGGCTTGACCAGACAGCAAGTAGAGGCTCTACCAGAATTTACCGATGACCTGAAGGTTGATTACGACCACGAAGAGCGGGTGCGGGATGTGTATCGCTCTCCTGGCATGACTGGTGCGGCTGGAATGACTGGCATGACTGGTGCGGCTGGAATGACCGAGGCTTCATTGGAGGCTTCTGCTCCTCTAAATTCTCCGGTTCCAGTTGAAGGAATGCCCTACACCGGCTCCTCGATGGGTGCTACAGCGGGTGCTTTCGGAACAGATACCAGCCTTCGTCGTGACTACGATCGCGATAGCTATCGCTACGACGAACACGATAGAGATCTATTTAACCTAGATCGCAATGACGATCGCATCCGGTTGTATCAAGAGCGCTTGATTGCTAGCAAGACTCGTCAGAAGACGGGCGAAGTCACTGTTGGCAAGCATGTTGAGACCGAAACGGCCCGCGTTGATGTGCCTGTTGAGAAAGAGCGGGTTGTGATCGAGCGGGTTAACCCGACCGATGCAACTGCTGTTACTCCAGGTGAAGCTACGTTTAGCGAAGGCGAAGTGGCTCGTGTGGAAGTCTACGAAGAGACGCCTGATATCCGTAAGGAAGCATTTGTTCGGGAAGAAGTGCGCGTGAAGAAGGTCGTGGATCAAGATACCGTGACTGCCGAGGAGCAAGTCCGTCGCGAAGAACTGGACATCGATACTCAAGGTCGTCCGATCATTGACAACGATCGCGCTAACATCGATCGCGCTAATCGGTAGAACTGAAAGCTTTGCTTTTGGGCTGCACTTAATTAGTAATTAGGTAAAAGTGGGCAGAGCTATTTGAAGTAGCTCTGCCTCTTTTGAAAGAAAAGAAGTGATTTACTACAGGAGAATGGCTGGCAAAATGTATACGGAATCACCACAATATTCCGATAGCAATCCGCTAGAAGATCGGCTGGATAATCTTAGACAAAAGTTAATTGGATTTGAAGTAGTTAATCAACAAAATGAGCTTGTTGGAATTGTTGAGAATCTAATTATTGATGCAACGCAACATTTAACTTTTGTTTTGACTCGTTCCCTGTCTGATCCTCTACAAAAAAGCTTTTTATTAGAAAGTAGATTAGTCGATCGTGTGAATCCAAAACCTCGCACGTTATTGGTTAGTTTAAGTCCTGCTGGTCTTGCAAATTTGCCCGTATATCCTATGCAATCCGATGCCTCAAGGGATCTAATCCAGTCAGACAATCGCCTTGGTTCTCGTCATTCACTGGCAGATCCGCAAGCGATTAGCGCAGAGCGTAACTTCGCAGGAACCGCGTCTGCCATGACGGAGCAACCAACAGGCACAACTCCGCAGGAACCGCTTCTTCCTAAGTTGGTTGAACAAGATGTTGTTGAACAGCAAGATGTGCTTAGACAGAACGTTGTTCAGGATGAAACCATTCGCTTGTTGGAAGAACGCCTTAAGGTTAATTATCAGAAACAAAAGGTGGGTGAAGTCGTTGTTCGCAAGGAAATTGAGACTCGAATGGTTCAAGTTCCGGTGCGTCGCGAGAAGTTGATTGTTGAGCAGGTTGGGGATTCCCCTCGCAGGCTGGCAGAGATTGACTTAGCACAGGGCGAGATTGAGGGTTTAGAGCTTCTCGGATCAGAAGTGCCCTCCAACCATTCCATCACGGCTGGCTCCACTGTTGGTTCTACGGTGCGAGGCGAGGTCTCGTCTCCTCGAACTGCCGCTTGGTTGTTGGATGCGATCGCGCGTCAATCTAACCACGGCTGTAAACGGATTCGGATTGAGATTGAGCTAGACAATCCGAGCCATCAGGAAACCTATCAAAGCTGGTTAGATCGCTGTCGCTAATTTCTCTAGCGATCGCAGTGATAATAGCTGAGATGAGTTTGTGTCAAAACAATGGCTGAGATCCAGATTTCGGTGGAAGGTAAAGACGCGATTGCAGCCACAACCGAGTTGTTTGCTATGCCAGAAATCGATGGCACTTGGGAGCCTGTAGAAGAAGCAGAACGAGAGACGGTGCTTGCAACAGTGGGTGCGATCGTAGGGATTGTTGGCGGAAGTCTTGCGATCGCAGAGCAAATCCGCAAGTGGTACAAGGAGTATCAGAAAGGTAAGTCGGGGATGCGGGTGGAGAAGGTGTTGCTGGTGGGGCGCAATGTGCGACGGTTGTTGCTAGAGAATGCCACGACCGAACAGATTAAAGCCATTCTTGATGAAGTGTGATTTGTAGCGGAGTCGATCGAATTCTTCATGTATAAGGAAAGAAGCCTCCCGCTTGCTTCTTTCATGAATATTTTGCATCTCAGCCTCCAGCTTCTCACTCCGACTACAGCCGAGATTCGCTATTTTATTGACAATCCCAATGTCTATCAGAGCCGAGCGCTGTTGCTCAGTGAGATTGATGATCTGATCCAATTAGCTGAACAGGATTATTTCAACCGTTTGCCGGAAGAGTATTTGCGGACGGGGCGAAGGCTGTTCAACTGGTTGGATGGGGAGAAGCGGTTTCTCGCTGGAGCGTTGCAGGGCGTTGAGGCGTTGGCGATCGCAACTTCGGAAAAGTTCGCCCATTTGCCGTGGGAAGTAATGGCGGATCAGGCGGGGCTTCTGGTCAGCCGTGGAATTGTTCCGGTGCGGTGGTTGGGGAATCGCTCCGCGTTGCGGGTTGATGATCGCAATCGAGAGTATGAATTGAATTTGCTGCTGATGGCAACGTCGCCGGAGAGTCAGAAGGTGCTGGACTTTGAGCAGGAAGAGTCGCGTATCATCAAGGCGACGGAGCGGGCGGGCTTGCAGCTTGTGGTGGAAGAGAGCGGCAGTTTAGGTGAGTTGGGGCGGCTTGTAACCGATTATGGACGCGACCATTTCGACGTGTTTCATCTAATAGGACACGCGGAGATCGCAGATGGAATGCCTGTTTTTGTGACCGAAACCGATGAAGGTGATGCTCATTTGGCGACGGCAACGGAGATTGTAGATTCGTTTGGGGGACAGTTTCCGCCTGTGGTGTTTTTGTCGGGCTGTAGGAGTGGACAGTCGGCGCAGCAGGGCAGGGTTGCATCGCTTTCGGAATCGTTGGTGCAGGCAGGGGCAACGGCTGTTTTGGGTTGGGGAAAGTCGGTGCTGGATACGGACGCGACGGTGGCGGCAGAAGCGCTGTATGGGGAGTTGGCGGCGGGTGTGAACTTGGTCGGCGCGATCGCAGCTGTTTATAAAACGCTGTACGAAAATCAGTGCCGGGATTGGCATTTGCTGCGGGTGTTTGTGGGCGATCGCATTCCGGGGGCGTTAGTGTTACCAAAGCGGCGGCGGAAGAAACAGCCGCGTATGAAGTTTGCGGAAACGGAGTTTCTCGATCCGGTGACGGGGACGATGCAGGTGGCGTCTCGGTTTACGTTTGTGGGTAGACGGCGACCGTTGCAGCGATGTCTGCGATCGCTAAAGAATGATTTTGACAAGGTTGGGGTGTGGATTCATGGCATGGGGGGCTTGGGGAAGAGCAGTTTGGCGGTGCGAATCTGTGATCGCTTGCCGCAGGATCGAATCGCCATCATTGGCAAGTTAGATGAGCCGCGTTTGGTGAGTGCGCTATCGAATAAGCTCGGTCGGCAAGCGGATTTGATTGAGATTTTGCAGCCAGAGCAGCCAGAGCTAAAGTTTCGGTTGTTGCAGGTGTTGGAAGGGTACGATCGCGACCTGTTGATGGTGCTGGATGATTTTGAGTTTAATTTGGAGGCGATCGATTCGACCTATCGCTTGAAGCCGGATGTGGCGCGGGTGTGGGCGGCGTTGGAGTGGGCGATCGTCCAGTCGGGGCGGGAGCATCGGTTGATTGTGACCTGTCGCTATGTGCTGGAGCCCCTGGGATGTTGCGGCGGTGGTTTGTGCAGCCGTTGGCGGGAATGGATGGGGCGGAGTTTGGCAAGAAGCGAAAGCAGTTGAGTTTTCCGGTGACGATCGCAAGGGCGTTGCCAGAAGAACGATCGCAGTTGCAAGCTCTGCAAGAGAGGGCGGAACGGATTGCGGGGGGAAATCCACGCTTGGCGGAATGGCTAGACAAGGTGTTGTGTGAGATTTCAGCCGATGCGGTGCTGCAAGCGTTGGAGAAGACGCAGGCGGAGTTTCGAGAAGATATTTTGGCGGAAACGTTGCTGGGGATGTTGAGTGCAGAGACTCGATCGGCGTTGGCGAACGGACTGGTGTTTGAGGTGTCTGTGCCGCGATCGTGTTTTGAAGCAGTGTGTGGCAGTGTGGGGTTGGATCGAGCGATCGCGCTGGGGGTGCTGGAGGTGTTTCCGGGAGGTGAGGTGAGAGTGCCGCGCATTTTGCCGCTAGAGATGCCGGAGGACGAGGAACTGGCGGAACGGGCTGCGCGAGAACTGTATCGAGTTTGGTGGGAAGAATCGGAGAGTTCGACGGAGGAGCAAGATTTAGAAATTCATCGGTTGGCGATGTTGGGGAAAGTGGAAGAGATTGCAGGAAATATTGCAGATGCATTGGCTTATCATTGGCGTCGCAAAAGCCGTTACCGAGAAGTTGTTAAGCTTTGTCGAGAGACAATGACTGATTTCAAACACTTGGGGGTTCTTACTGAACTAGCAATCGCAGAAAAAGAATTGGGTGAGTCTGAAACTGCTTTACAACTGCATCAGCAAGTTCTTGCTAACTGCTCATCAGAAGACAATCACCTCAAAGCAAGGACGTTGCACCAAATGGCGAACATCTACGTGGATCGAGATGAGGTGAATGAGGCGATCTTGCGCTACCGAGAGTCCTTAGCGCTTTATAAGCAAATCGGGGATGTGCAAGGCATAGCGGCATCGTTGCATCAATTGGCAGTCATCTACACGAATCAAGGTAAGGCAGACAAGGCGATCCCGCTCTACCAAGTATCGTTAGTGCTCTATGAGCAAATCGACAACATGCAAGGCAAAGCAGGAGTGTTGCACCAAATGGCAGTCATCTATACGCATCAAGGTAAGGCAGACAAGGCGATTGCGCGCTACCGAGAGTCCTTAGTGATTTATGAGCAAATCGAGGATGTGCAAGGCAAGGCTATTACAGTAGCGAATATGGCGCAACTGTTAGCAGCAGGCGGAGACTTTGAAACCGCGATCGTTCATCTCCAAGAATCGCTGCAGATCCTACAACACATCGGTTCTCCCGACGTGGCAACCGTTGAGAAACTCCTTGCAGGTGTAATACAGACGAGACAAAACAATGGAGATTGAGACGCAATCGCTTCCAATGTGCTTGCGATCGCGCTGTCGAGGTCTGATGCGATCGCCTCGCTATAATCCCTAAAAGCAGAGTAGGAGAGTTCATGAGAAGAGCGATCCTTTGGAGCTTCGCAAAGCGAATCGCAGTAAGCTAAAAGAACTCTGTAGCATCCTAGTTCATGGCAACCCTAAACCTGGAAGACTTACCCGACGAGCTATACCAGTCCCTACATCAGCTTGCCACGCAACAACAGCGATCGCTGAGCGAAGAAGCGATCGCTCTGTTAACGTTTGCAATCCAGCACCGCAATTCGCTTCACGAGACTTCGCAAGATCGTGCGTCTACTCCCATTGCCCAACTTCTCGCCGACATTCGCCGCGATCGAGAAGCCCTCAATCCTCAATCCCAATGGCTTGACAGTACCGCTCTGATTCGCGAGGATCGCGATCGAGCCCAAGAGAAATGATCCGCAAACTTTACAACGTTCGTGACGAAGGTCGTAATATTCGTGACGAAAGTCGTAATGTTCGTGGCGAAAGTCGTAATGTTCGTGACGAACGCTACGATAATCGCGACCAAACCTACTGCGATCGCGACCAAACCTGCAAACCCGATTCAACCTTACTCAAGCGACCTGCAAAACTTCCTTACAAAAAATATCTCTTTAAGGTCTTTGTCTCGTTTCTTTCCGTATCTTTCTAGATTTTCCTGATCCAGATGTGTCAAAATGTGAAGCGTGTGGATCACTTCTTCCCCCTCTACAGCCTTGACACCAACTGCTGTTGCCCTAGGAAACTTCGATGGCATCCATCTAGGGCATCGCCAAGTTATTTCGCCTGTTCTCAACATGCCAACAGGCAACCGCGCTACCGTTGTCACCTTTTCCCCTCATCCCACCGAATTCTTTACCGGGAAACCGCGATCGCTGCTGACACCTCTCGACGAAAAAGCCGCCTGTCTCGAAGCAATGGGCGCTGAGCAACTTGTGATGTTGCCCTTTACCCAAGAACTGGCCGCCCTCACCCCACAGCAGTTTGTCGAAGAGATCTTAGTACAACACATGCAGGCACAGCACGTCAGCGTCGGCGTAGACTTTCGGTTTGGCTGCAAACGGCTCGGTACAGCAGAAGATTTGAGCGCGATCGCGGCCACCTTCGGCATCAGCACCACGATCGTTCCTCTCCTCACCTTTCACGGCAAGCGCATCAGTAGCTCCTCAATTCGGGAAGCGCTTCTTAGTGGAGACGTGAAAACGGCGAATCGGATGCTAGGTCGCTCCTACCGTTTAGTCGGGGAAGTGGTCAAGGGACAACAGCTTGGACGCACCATTGGCTTTCCCACCGCAAACCTACAACTGCCAGCCAACAAGCTAGTTCCTCGGCAAGGCGTGTACGGTGTCAGAGTTTCTGAGCCAGGAAAAGAGCTATTGGGCGTGATGAATATTGGAAACCGTCCGACCGTAAACGGTTTGGCACAGACCATCGAAGTTCATCTGCTCGATTGGACAGGAGACTTATACGGGCACACGCTAACTGTTGAGCTAGAAGAATTCATTCGTCCTGAGCAGAAGTTTGCTTCCCTCGAAGAGTTACAAGCTCAAATTAGTGCAGATTGCGAGGTTGCAAGAACGACGTTAGCCGTTTCGTCGTACCGCGCCAATCAGATTTAGCGACTTCGCGTTTAATCAACACGCTAGAGCGCGCCAAGGGCGGGAACCCTGAGTATGATCAACAGGATTCTTCAACCCCTAGGATTTTCGCCATGAGAGACCGGATTGAGCAACTCGTTCAGAATTTGAACCGTGCGATCGTTGGAAAACATGAGGCGATCCGTTTGGTTCTGGTTGCCCTGCTCTCTGGGGGACACGCTTTGCTAGAAGACGTTCCCGGCGTTGGCAAAACCCTACTGGCAAAATCGTTAGCCAAATCCATTGACGGTAAGTTTCAGCGGTTGCAATGCACACCAGACTTGTTGCCGAGCGACGTGACCGGAACCAACATTTGGAATCCCAGCACTGGAAGCTTTGAATTTTTAGCAGGCCCAGTCTTCGCAAACATCTTGCTAACCGATGAAATCAATCGGGCTACCCCCCGCACGCAGGCTGCCTTGCTCGAAGTGATGGAAGAACACCAAGTAACGATCGATGGTCATTCCCGTAAAGTGCCAGAACCCTTCTTTGTCATTGCCACTCAGAACCCCGTGGAGTACCAGGGAACCTTTCCGCTGCCTGAAGCTCAAATGGATCGCTTTGCTTTGTCATTATCGCTCGGCTATCCCACGGAAGCTGAGGAACTGCAAATGCTACAGCGCCTCTCCACTGGGTTTGCTCCCGAAGCTCTCCAGCCCTGCATCAGCTTAGAGGACGTGCAGCAGCTTCAAAGATTGTGTACTCAGGTCACGGTCGAACTCTCGTTGCAGCAGTACATCTTAAACCTGGTGCGAGCCACCCGACAAGATGAAGAAGTCACGCTGGGTGCAAGTCCGCGAGGAACGCTGGCGCTACAGAAAGCCGTTCAAGCGTTGGCATTTTTAGAAGGTAGAGATTACGCGATTCCAGACGATGTGAAAGAACTTGCGCCGCATGTGTTGTCTCACCGCATCATTTCGGCAGGCGGACGGCGATCGAGTGCGATCGTGGATCGACTACTCCGCTCGATCGCAATTCCTTAAGATAGACATGAAGCTCCACGTGAATCTTCTATCCCAATCTTTCATTCACAGGAAATCATTATGCTTTCGTCGTCATTAGTTGTGCGTATTCCGCCCTCCGTCCTTGCGATGACCGATGATCAGTTTTTTGAGTTCTGTCGGTTTAACCGTGACCTGCAAATTGAGCGCGATCGCTATGAAGAAATTTCAATTATGCCCCCCGCAGGTTCAGAGACTGGAAATCGAGAAGCAGGTATTTTGGGTCAGCTATGGGTATGGTCTGAACAAGATGGGACAGGAATGATATTCAGTTCTAGCGCTGGCTTTAAGCTTTCGACATGGGCAGATCGTTCTCCTGATGCAGCTTGGATTACGATCGAGCGCTGGAACACCTTGACGCCAGAACAGCAGCAAAAGTTTGCTCCGATCTGTCCTGATTTTGTCGTCGAGCTACGATCTCCCTCCGACAACCTCAAACCTTTGCAGGAAAAGATGGAAGAGTACGCGCAAGAACCAGGATTTCGGTTGGGCTTATTAATTGATCGCAAGCAGCGAACAGTTTACATTTACCGACCAGAACAAGCCGTGGAATGTTTAGAGAATCCTGAAACGGTGAGCGCAGACCCCGTGTTGCCCAACTTCGTTCTAAAGCTAAGCAAAGTTTGGTAGAACTTCTGCATTCCTAAAAATTTGTAAGTTAGGAGCGGATTTCACCCAACGATTGGCAGGTCAAGCCCTGAAAGATTGCTCGTAATGCGCCAGAATTTAACTAGGGAAACACGCAGGACGCGATCGCATGGATATCAAACGTGGATTTGTAAGTGCAGTCGGCAATACGCCACTCATCCGCCTCAATAGTTTTAGTGATGAAACTGGGTGTGAAATTTTAGGCAAAGCAGAATTTCTCAATCCAGGCGGGTCGATTAAAGATCGGGCTGCCCTCTACATCATTGAAGACGCCGAAGCAAAAGGCTTACTCAAACCGGGAGGAACGGTAGTCGAAGGAACCGCAGGCAACACAGGAATTGGACTTGCCCACATCTGTAACGCCAAGGGCTACAAGTGTCTAATTATCATTCCTGATACTCAATCTCAAGAGAAAATTGACCTGTTGCGAACCTTGGGTGCCGAAGTTCGCACGGTTCCGGCAGTCCCTTACAAAGACCCGAACAACTACGTCAAACTGTCAGGCACAATTGCGGCAGAAATGGACAACGCAGTTTGGGCCAATCAGTTCGAGAATCTTGCCAACCGTGAGGCACACTACAAAACGACCGCTCCAGAAATATGGGCGCAAACTGACGGCAACATTAACGCCTGGGTGACTGCAACCGGGACAGGCGGAACCTACGCTGGCGTATCGATGTTTCTCAAAGAAAAGAATCCGAACATCCGATGCGTGCTGGCTGACCCAATGGGAAGTGGGCTGTATAGCTACGTGAAAACCGGCGAGATTAAGCCTGAAGGCAGTTCGATCACCGAAGGCATTGGCAATAGCCGCATCACCGGAAATATGGAAGGTGCGCCGGTCGATGATGCGATTCAGATTGACGATCGCGAAGCGATTCGGGTGATCTACCAACTGATGGAGAAAGACGGCTTATTTATGGGCGGCTCGGTAGGAATTAATGTCGCGGCAGCCCTTGTCTTGGCAAAACAAATGGGAGCCGGCCATACGATCGTCACGGCTCTCTGTGATGGCGGCAGTCGCTATCAGTCCAAACTATTTAACCGAGATTGGTTAGCATCGAAGGGATTGTTACCGAATTGAAGCTGACTCATGAGGATCGGACTAGAGCCACAATGCGTGCGAATTTGCCAGAATAAGTCGTGTCGCAAACTGGGAGCCGCTAAGGTACTCGCTGCGTTTCAAGCCCATCCCGTCGCAGGGGTCGAAATTGAGAGTAGTCGCTGTCTTGGGCAATGCGGGAACGGGCCAATGGTACTCGTATTGCCAGAGCAGGTTTGGTATTGTCGGGTGTCGCCTGAAGAGGTAGACGCAATTAAAACTCGTCACTTAATCAATGGACGCCCGATTCAATCGATGCTGTATCGTAAATTTCACAGTTAGAGCAAGCCCTTACGCGATTGGCTCTGCCAAGCTTCACAGAATCAGCGCAAAGCACAACTTTGAAGAAAATGGCTTTACTAAGCTCTGAAGGGGTTCGCTTTGGGAAGTCCGTTGGATTACCCGATCAGAAACTAAGCTTGGTGAAGCCTTAGCGATCGCTACCGTTCCTTCTGATAGAGAAGAGTTGCGCTTCGGTGGAACCCGTTTTAGCATAGGGCTAGTTTTTTACTAATTCTTTAAAAGAGAGTTGCACAGCTTTTTCAAAGCTAGGTAAAGAGGTGTCTCCTGTCTTTTTCTAACAACGAACTCAGCGTTGAGGCAAGTAGAATGAATCGACCCCAGCGACGATCCCTGCGGCTCTACGTCGGAGAAAGCGAAACTAACAATCATCCTGGAGAACTGCGAACTAGCCGTCATGCGACTTGGTTGGAACTCTTCTTTGACCTCGTGTTTGTTGTAGCGATCGCAGGACTGGCGCACTTTCTTCACGACCATCTCGATTGGACGGGCATCGTTAGTTTCGCTGTCCTGTTTGTTCCAATCTGGTGGCTGTGGATTGACTTTAGTTATTACGCGGATCAGTTTGACGTTGAGCAAGGATTTTATCGCCTAATTATGCTGGGCGTCATGTTTGGCATGATTGTGCTGGGATTAACCATTCCAGAAGCGTTGCAAAACGGATCAGCTCAGTTCGCGTCCGTCTATGCAGCGTTGCGCTTTGTGATCGTCGGGTTATATTTTCAGGCGTGGCGACTGGTTCCCGAATCGCGAGAACTCACGAAGCGCTACACGCTCAGTTTTGCGATCGCGCTCGTTCTGTGGCTTGCCTCGATCGTGCTGCCGCCTCCGGTTCGATTCGTTCTTTGGGGCATTGCCCTGCTAATTGAGATTAGCAATGGTCCGATTACCTACGCCACGATTCGATCGGTGCCGGTTCAGGTGTCGCATATGGACGAACGGTTTGGGCTATTTGTGATCATTGTTTTGGGGGAAGCGATCCTTGCCGTGGCAAGCGGAGTGTCTGACATTAAATGGCAATGGCAAGAAACCTTGACCGCAATCAGTGGGTTCATTGCCGCCGTGAGCTTATGGTGGCTGTATTTTGAATGTGCAGAAGATTCAGTGATCAACCAAGCGCTCCGAAGCAATCAGAAACGAGCGTTGTTGAAATCATTTGTTTATGGCTACAGTCATGTTTTGGTGTTTGCCGGGATTGTTGCTTCTGGAGTTGGGATTCAGTCGGCGATCGAAGGCGTAGACGTAGGACAGTTAAGCCTTGCAACCCGCACCGTTCTGTGTGGAGGAATTAGCTTGTATCTGATTGGACTGAGTGCGGTTCAGTGGGCAGCCCCGCGATCGCTACCCAATCGAATTCTCGGCGGACGGATGTTGGCCGCGATCGCCTGTATCGCTCTGATTGGACTAGGCGGATTTCTCGCTCCGGTTGTGTTGATGGGACTTTTAGTGCTGATTCTGATTGGACTCATCCAGTTTCAATGGCACAGTTCAACGGCATTGAAAGAATCGCAAGCTTAAGCTTGCAGCGGTTCCTGTGAAGCTGAGCCTTGCACTGAGCGCGAAAGGTAGGGCAAATCGACCACTTCGCCGTGACTCTCGCCCGCTTTCACCTCCAAGCCTGCGCCGCCTGCTTTCGTGCGGATGTAAGCGAGAGCGATCGCGCCAGATTGGGTTTCAACCACGCTGGTGAGCGTTCCGACTTTCGTATCTTCAACGGTTACAGTTGTGCCGACTTCAGCAAGGTGATCGAGTTGGACTCCCCACAGTTGTTGCTTGACTCCGTTGTACGTATCGAGTCTGGCGATCGTTTCTTGCCCAATGTAGCAGCCTTTGTTAAATGAAATGGTGTGCCATAATCCCGCTTCTAAAGGATTGTAATCATCGGTAAGTTCATGTCCCGGCATAGGACGACCTTGTTGGATGCGGAGATAGTTCCAAGCGCGATCGCTAATTGCGATCGCGCCCGCCTCGACTAAAGCAGAGTGAAGATCAGCAGGCGCAATCAAGGTGTAGCCTTCCGTGACTAAACCGCTTCCAACCGCCACTCTTACTTCCTGTCCAGCAATCGTGAAGACCCGATGCGTTCCGTAAGGTTGCCCAATTATCTCTGCGGCTCCCAGCTTCTCAAGCAGGGCGTGACTTTGTGGGCCGAGCAAGCTGAAGGCAAACGTTTGGTCTGTTCTATCCGTTAGCTTCACTTTATCGGCGAAGAAAATGTAGCGATCGAGAAACGACATAATCTTCTGGGTCATTCCAGGTGACACCATCAGCAAGACGGATTCATCGAGCATATAAGCCGTTGCTAGATCGATTGTTCGTGCTGTAGATGTGAGAAACACTGTATCGCAGCCTTCTCCCGGTTTGCGGAGTTTGAGGTCGTTGGTGCTTTGGTTGTGCAGAAAGCTCAGCCGATCCGCGTCGGATACTTCAATGCGTCCCCAAGCGCTGCGATCGTAAACAGCAACGCCAGAGGTTATGGCTTCAAGTTCTGCATTAAGGGTTTGATCCTGAGTCATGGCTGTGAGTTTAGCGTTTTATCGATTGTCCTACATATCTTCAGCATAGCCATGCTAATGCCCTTGTCGTACGACGAGTGCGCTTTAGTAAAATAATAGAGAGGCTAACGGAGGCTCTATGCTTTTAACTGCTAAAGACCTTGAGATCGTGCAGGCACAATATCCCGACTACCGATTGGAGTTGGTAAACGGAGAAATCGTGATTATGAGTCCATCGGGATACGAGTCGGATGAGGTTGCTACGCGCATGTCAGCAAAGTTGTTCAATTGGGTGGATGAGCGACGCTTGGGGCGTATAACAGGGTCTAGCGCTGGATTTACTCTGCCAAACTCCGATACTCGCGCGCCAGATGTTTCGTTTGTAGAGGCAAGGCGGTTACGTCGGAGTCCACGCAGTTTTGCTGAGCTTGCTCCTGATTTGATGGTAGAAGTCAAGTCGCCCACCGATAGCCTAACAAAGCTGAGAGAGAAGATTGACGAATTTTTGGCGTTGGGAACAAGAGTTGGAATTTTGATTAACCCAGAGCAGCGTTGGGTTGAAGTTCGCCGCTCTCAGCAGGAACCAATCGTGCTGAAAGATGGAGAGATGCTGACGATTCCAGAACTTCTGCCCGGATGGGAGGTGAAGATTGAAGAGCTATGGTCGCCGGAGTTTGATGAGGAGTAAAGGCGCGATCGGGGCAAGGTATAGCTAGTGCGCTGCTTGGTAAGGATATGTATAGTCTGAATGATTGCGAATTTCAAGTTCAAGCAGAACCTGCTTTACAGAAAGTATTTGCTGATTATGCTTCCACAGGTCAGTGGTTCTCACCTACTATTACTGCTCGAAAGGTAATTTATCCCTGTTTTAGCAGCTTCGAGGAAGCACTTCCAGTAGACGCTTTAGTTGCTGCTGCTACTGCACTCGGAGACGAAGGGTGTTACATCACGCTTGATTGGAGAGCGCTGGATGAGCCAAATCACTGCTACATTCCTTTATCAGAATTGCAAGAAAGCTATGCGGGAGAACCCGGTAGTGAAAAGCTAATTGGTGCTCGGTTAGGTATGAATGTTTTTGGTCACTACACAACAATTTTCTCTGCTAATGGTAAATGGGGAATCAAAATCCTCGAAGCAGGACTAGCAATTCTAGGAGGAGTACCGGAGTTTATGGACATCCTTCAAACGTTAGTCCCCAGTTTAGACGAACAAATCCACTCTTTCTTGCATCAGTTGTTTGAAGATACTCCCCAAGATAATCCTGAAAGGGAGCCTTATTTTTCAGCGGAGTGGTTATACGAGATCCTATTTCAGGTGTATGGTCAGGAAGTAGCAGCAACAATGGTTCGAGAAGCAGGATTATTGTAGTTGGATAGAATTTAGATGAACGCTGCCTCACGGATCATACGGGCAAGTTATCAAAAATCTCTGACACAAGCCGCTTCGTTTTGTCATCCAATTGATTCCAATCCACCTCGCCTGCTTCATCCATCAAACTCGTGTCTACCTCAACCGGGCGATCGTCGGTTAAAGGTTGATTATCGGTTTGAAAACAAATTTTGTAGCACAGTTCCCACAGATCAACCGTCACCTGCCGATCGTTGTGCTCTAATTGCAATTCATAGCCTGGATAAGGATTCGGAAGATGCGACAAAGACTGCTCAATTTCAACCGTTTGCTCCGGTGAAGCCGTTTTAAGCTGCTCTTGCAGCCCCGCTACCGTTGCCTTTACATCCTCAGGAATTCCATCTGCCCACACCAAAACATCGCGATACGTCCCTTTCCACGTCGTTTCGTCTAACTGCTTGCGAAGATTATCAATCAGGCGGATAAACGCAGGCTGCATCAGCACTTCTGCCTGTTGCCACGTTTCTATATCTGCAAATCTAGGCTTCATCTCAAAAAGGTGAAAACGTAATGGGGTATTGGCTTCATACTAAAGGGTATCGCCTTACGCCAAAGTCCCTCTGCATGAAGATTGTTTTCTTTGGAACGCCGCAGTTTGCCGTTCCCACACTCCAAGCCTTGCTGTCAGATTCTAGGTTTGATGTCGTTGCGATCGTCACTCAGCCCGACAAGCGACGGGGACGCGGAAGCGAATTGTCGCCGTCTCCGGTTAAGGCCATTGCAACATCGCATCAGCTTCCGGTGTGGCAGCCCCATCGCCTTAAAAAAGACGAAGAAACTCTAGAAAAACTTCGAGCAACCGAGGCGGATGCGTTTGTCGTCGTCGCGTATGGACAAATTCTCTCGCAACAGATTCTCGACATGCCGCGTTTGGGCTGTGTGAACGTCCACGGCTCGATTTTGCCGAAATATCGAGGAGCCGCGCCGATTCAGTGGTGCCTCTACAACGGTGAAGCGGAGACGGGCATCACCACAATGTTGATGGATGCGGGTATGGATACGGGCGCAATGCTGCTAAAAGCCACCGTTGCGATCGCGCCCCTCGACACCGCCCCCGATCTCGCCGCTCAGCTTTCCACGCTCGGAGCCGATCTCTTAATCGAGACTCTACTGAAGCTAGAAAATCAAGAACTTCAGCCGATTCCACAAGATGATGCTGAAGCAACTTACGCGCCACTAATTAAAAAAACTGATTATGAGTTGGATTGGTCGAAGAGTGCGATCGCGTTGCACAATCAAATCCGGGGGTTCTTTCCCAACTGCACTACGACCTTTCGCGGCAGTGCGCTTAAAGTCATGGCAACCCTTCCCCTAGACCCCACGGTGCTAACCCAGCTTCCGTCAGAGTTTGCCACACTTCAGCAAGAAACCTCTAGTTTGACTTCAATAGACCCATCCGAAACGGTAGCTCCACTCGGAACGATTGTGGCGATTCTTAAAAATCGTGGAGCGGTCGTGCAAACGGGAGACGGACTATTGTTGCTAAGGGATGTTCAGCAAGCTGGTAAACGCGCTCAGTCCGGGTGGGATTTTGCCAACGGCGTGCGGTTAGAAGTGGGCGAACAGGTGACCAGTGGATGAACGTTACCAGTCAATGAACACGTGAAGGCGTAATTCAACCGAATTGCCTACGCAGGATCGTAATAGCGGCATCCTTCACACGGCCCTTCTGGATTCACTGCACATCGCACAATCTCCGATCGCGCACTATACGCGCAGGTTGCATCGCCCAACACCCAACGCCCTGCAACTAAACTCCGTTCTACCGGATGTTGCGTTTTCTGAACGTAAATAGCAATTTTGTGCAATCGATAGCGTCCAGACCTCAACTGATAGCGATGCCGACGTTCTAAAACCGTATACGTCTGACCCTCTAAATCAAAGTATGTGCCCGGTTGCGGAGACCAATCGAGATGTACGTTTCCAAGGGACTGCTTTGGATGATTCAGAATAACCTCTGTTGGCAGAGTAGTTTGCTCCATGAGAAATCGTGGTTGAAAAAGTGTGTTGTCAACAACTCAGAATCTTCTCGATGGTAGCGCGATTACTTCGCAATACAAAATTCGGACAAAATTCGGAACTTGTAATTAGGAAAGCCGAAGCCATGACTTTACTTGCCCAAATACGCTTCTAGAACTTGAGAATTGGTTTGGATTTCCGCTGGTGTCCCTTCTGCGAGATTTTTACCTTCTGCTAACACCCACACGCGATCGCAGATCGACATAATCACGTCCATGTTGTGTTCAATCACGAGAAAGGTGAGACCTTGGCGATTCCAATAGGTAATGTATTCACAAATTTGCTTGATTAACGTCGGGTTCACCCCCGCCGCAGGTTCATCGAGCAGAATTAATTTTGGGCGTGTCATCAGCGCCCGCGCGATCTCTAACAGTTTGCGCTGTCCGCCAGATAATGCACCCGCATAGTCGTTGGCTTTCGCCGCGAGTCCGACCGATTCGAGGATTTCTAAAGCGCGATCGCGGGCGTCTCGTTCTTCTTGGGCAATGCGTCCCGGCAGAAACCACGTACTCCAAAATTTCTCCCCAGTTTGCTGCTGCGCGGCCAACAGCATGTTATCCATCACCGAGAGCCGCGATAAAACCCGCGCCACCTGAAACGTACGAGTCAGGCCTCGTTGAGCAATTTGGTAGGGTCGCAATCGCTCAATTGGCTCTCCATCAAACAACACGCGCCCCTGATCCGGTTCGATGAAGTTTGACAATAGATTAAACAAGGTTGTCTTTCCGGCTCCATTTGGGCCAATTAATCCAGTAATGCTGCCTTGGGCTACCTCAATCGATGCATCATTTACCGCTTTTACGCCACCAAAACTTTTCATCAATCCTGTTGCAGACAGAACCGGCATGGGCGATTTGGAAAGGTCAGTCATCGTGCTTTGCTTCAATCCAATTACGTCTTCTTAATTACTTCCCAAGGTTACTTACTTACCGAGGGTCAGTTCGTCTTTATTGCCTAACACGCCTTGAGGACGCCAGATCATCAGCACCATGAGAATTAAGCCGATCACCATAATTCGCAGTGCGCCCACCTGATCCGCGGCGATCGGGAGCCGTTCTAAGTCTCGTGTTAAGGCCGTATACGCCCAATAAATTCCCGCACCTAACAGCGTTCCGGCATTGTTTCCAGCACCACCCAGAATCATGATAATCCAAGCTTGAAACGTCACCAGGGGTTCAAAATTGGTCGGGTACACGGTACTCAACTGCCAGGCAAAAAACGCGCCCGCAATGCCCGCAATAAAGCCCCCCAGCATCAGCGATTGCAGTTTGTAAGCAAACACATTTTTACCTAATGCTTTCGCGACTTCTTCGTCTTCCCGAATGGCTTTTAGCACCCGTCCCCACGGCGATTTGACCACTCGTTCTAGCGCCCAAAAGACGATCGCTACCGTGATCAGCGACACGAACAGCAAACCATTGGCTGCTGGACTACTGCGGAAATTGTAAAGCGCGATCGCACTGACGAGCCAAAGCCGAATTCCCAGCAGTACCAACAGCCCAGAGCCTATCGCCACCATCTGCTTCTGCAAATTCTTTGCGCCTCGAAGTTGGTGAAGAAACCGCCTGCCTAACTTCCACAGCGCCAGCCCAAAAATAACGGTGATCACAGCAACCATACCGATCCGGGTCGCGACGGTCGGACGAAAATTCTCCAAGGGCAGCGGAAAACTTTGCACCCCAAACGCGCCTTTGGTGAGCCATCCTTCGTTCAATGCAACTAATCGCACGAGTTCCGACACGCCAATCGTCACGATCGCGAGATAATCCTCCCTCAATCGCAGTGTCGAAAACCCCATCAGCAACCCCAGCAATGCCGCTAACATCGCTCCAATCGGAACTGCGACTAGCAATGGCACACCCGCCAAACTGAGCAAAGTCGTGCTATAGGCCCCCACGGTCATGAATGCGACATGACCAAAATTAATCAGTCCGGTGTAGCCCCATTGGAGATTGAGTCCCAGGCTGAACAGCCCATACAGGGCAACCGACGTGATCAGAAAGACGAGATAGCCAATAATGCCCGTGTCAAACGAGAACAGATAGTTGAACACAGAGGTAGCAATGAACGATTCTGAAATCCTATCGTAATGAGGAACACGAACCGTAGAAATTGCTACGAAAGCTTACGAAGGCGGCTCAGTTTAGCGCAATTTCGGCTGGAGCAATGGGCACTCTGAAACCACACCTCGCCTGCGTTCGTTGGCACACCTGCTCTCCTCTGCCCTTATGAACTTCCTTCGTAGTCGCGCTCACAATCTGATTGATCAGCTCTCTGATGACGAATTAGAAACTCTGTGGGGAGTCCTCGAACCGCTCTACTGCGATCTCTACATGCTAAGAGCCATTCAAACCGCCAAACGCGCTCACAACCCCGGCGATACACTTACCCGCGAAGAAGCAATTCGACTCCTGCCCCTCCTCCAGAGCGCACCCCGTACCCTATGAACATCACCAAACCTCTGACAATGGGAGGCACGATTCTCCCGTCACGGCTTGAAGTCCGCTACGATCGCGCCTTTCTCCTGGATCTAAAAGGCTTAGAAACAGCAGCTTTTCAGCGCATTCAGCAGTTTGTATTTAACGAGTTTTTCCAAACTGGCCAACTGCAAGAATTAGCAGAATTTCAACCGCTAGGCACAAGCGAGATTTTTTATCGATTTACAATCGACGCCTATTTGATTAGTGTTGAGATCACGGGACAGATCATCAAATTTTTACGAATTCTGCCCAAGCCAACCGTCTAGAAAGGCCGTCCTTGGGTGGCACGATGTGACAAATTTCTTAAATTTCCCCCTCTAGTCCCTAGTTCGGTGTCTGTTGCGCTTATAAACTGAACGTTGCGCTTATAAACTGAACAGAGAAATGACGCAAGGGGCTTTGATATGAATGCTGCGGCACTTTGGCAACGCTACCAAGACTGGCTTTACTACCATGACGGCTTGGAGGTGTATCTCGATGTCAGCCGGATGCGATTTGATGATCGCTTTGTTGAGCAGATGCAACCTAAGTTTGAGAAAGCCTTTCAAGACATGGCAGCTCTAGAGGGAGGCGCGATCGCTAATCCTGACGAACATCGTATGGTCGGCCATTACTGGCTGCGCGATCCTGACCTTGCACCCAACGAAGACCTCAAACAAGACATTATTCAAACGATTCAAGACATTGAAGTTTTTACACGCAAAATTCATCTCGGTGAAATTCGTCCTCCCCAAGCCGAGAAATTTACCGATATTCTATCGATCGGCATCGGCGGATCAGCGTTAGGACCGCAATTTGTGTCTCAAGCGCTTGCCGCATCGCCACTGATGGCGATCCACTTTTTTGACAACACCGATCCCGCAGGCTTCGATCGGATCTTATCCGGGCTGGGCGATCGTCTGCGAAGCACACTCGTTCTCGTCATTTCCAAGTCCGGCGGCACGCCTGAACCCCGCAATGGCATGTTAGAAGCTCAGCGCGCTTATCAGCATCAGGGCCTAGACTTTGGCAGGCACGCGGTAGCCGTGACCGGATACGGTAGCGAACTCGACAAACTCGCCAAATCTCAAGGCTGGCTGACGACGTTTCCAATGCACGATTGGGTTGGTGGACGAACATCAGAACTTTCGGCGGTCGGTCTACTTCCAGCCGCTTTGCAAGGCACTGATATCCAAGCGATGCTCTCCGGTGCCAAGGAAATGGATGTTGCCACTCGTGTGCCCAAAATGAAGGACAATCCTGCTGCCCTGCTGGCGCTCTCTTGGTATTTTGCAGGCAACGGCAAGGGCGAGAAAGACATGGTGGTCTTGCCTTACAAAGATAGCCTGCTTCTCTTTAGTCGATATCTTCAGCAATTGGTAATGGAGTCGCTCGGTAAAGAGAAAGATCTAGACGGAAACGTTGTTCATCAGGGCATTGCTGTCTATGGCAACAAGGGCACAACAGATCAACATGCCTATGTGCAGCAACTCCGAGAAGGCGTCCCAAATTTCTTTCTCACGTTTATCGAAGTTTTGCACGATCGCCAAGGTACGCCTGTTACTTCCGCCATTGAAGTCGAGCCAGGTGTGACTTCGGGAGACTATCTATCGGGCTTACTCCAAGGCACGCGCAAAGCTATTTATGACAACGATCGCGACTCGATTACCGTGACGATCCCGGAAGTAACTCCCCGTCACGTTGGCGCCCTGATCGCGCTGTACGAACGCGCCGTGGGGCTTTACGGCTTTTTAGTCAATGTCAATGCCTATCACCAACCGGGTGTCGAAGCGGGTAAAAAGGCGGCGGCAGTCATTTTGGAGTTGCAGCGCAACGTGATTCAGGCGTTGAAACAAGAAAGCGGCCCCATTACGATAGACGCCCTAGCAGCTAAAGCAGGTGCGCCTGATGAGGCAGAAGCAGTTTACAAAATTATCCGGCACTTAGCGGCCAACGATCGCGGCGTCAAGCTTCACGGCAGTGCTGGACAGCCAGGACGTTTAACCGTAAGTCTATGAGCTTGATCTATGTAAATCCATAACTGATGAAAGTTTCATCAAAAGTTCGTGAAGTTTGCCCCTTCTAGAACAGTGACTTGCTATTCTTTTCATTGAGATGGAACGCTACTGTTCTAGAGGTTTTTTGGATGCGTAACTCACTTCGATCCGGCGTTTTCTTAGCTTCCTTGTTGGCGTCAAGCGCTTTAGCGGCGAGTGACACCATTGCGGCTGATCCAATTCCATCTTCCACTAGGCTAACTCCGCTGCAAACAACACAGGGGTCACCGTCGCAATTCAATTCCTCTCCGCTAGGACCGTTCCAACTTCCATCAGGAACCACTTCAAATTCCCTAGGAGCAACGCGAGATCCATTAAGGACGCAGCGATCGCCAGACTTTGTTCAGCCAAACTTCAACTCCCAAATTCGCCAGAAAGAAGCGGATGGGATTCCGCAGGTTCGTCAACGACGGATCGACGCGACTCCCCAAGTCCGCCAAAAAGATCAAGACTCCTTTCAGCTTCCGCCCCGCCGTCGTCAACCTCAATCTACAATCCGGCGTTATGAACCTACTCCAACGGGCGCGGTAGGGGGAATTAGAGGTCAAGTAACGGTTAAACCCATCTGCTCGGTTGCATCTGTGACCGATTGCGTTGCCCGTCCTTATGTGGGTACACTGAATGTCGTTAGCTTAGACCGCACCCAGCGTGTACGCATTAGAACAGGTAATCAGGGAGAATTTCAACTTCAGCTACTGGAAGGGATCTACGTCATAGAGCCTGAAACTGGATCTTTCCCTGCTTTGAGCCAACGGACAGTGAGAATTGTGTCTGGTGCGATTCGGGAAGAGGAGATTGCGTTTGAGGGCTACGTTCGAGACGCTGAACAACTCGGCTCCTCTTCCCAAAATGTTCGACAGGCCGAACAACGCCGCTCATCCTCTTTCTAAAAAGCTTTCTAGTTCTTCAGTCCGTTGCCGAGTCAGCCGTTCAATACAACTCTGCTCTATCATGGGCGCAATCGAACCCCCTGCATATCTCTGCTGGGCAAATTTGCAGTTTTCATCTCGAAATTTAATCCACGCGAGTTGAGCCTCGACCAACAGATTTCCCAATGCGGTGCGATCGTAGGCTGACTGAACTCGTCGATATACCTGATTGAGGGCGCGATCAGCGGCTTGCGATGCATTGGCGGCACAGAGGTTCATGTCTTGCTGAGTTTGCGGATCTCTACAATCGGGTTGCCTTGCTACAAGTTCGGCACTCACAGGTTTCGTCAGGATGACAACGCTACAGCAGGTTATCCACCCTATGAGTTGAAACAAAGGTTTTCTCATTGGAGTAGGGTCTTGGTTTTATTGATTAGAGTGTCTCAGGAGATTGTCTCAGGTTTCACACGATTCTTGGGCAATGGGTCAAGTAAATTGCCGTAGAACCTAATCTGTTTAGCAAGCAAGACTATGTTATTAAAAGACCAAAGTCATTAAAAAACCAAAGTCATTAAAAAACCAAAAAAATGGGTAAGCATTGCTCACCCACCCTAAAATCACAGTAAAAAAACGCTGAAGCGATATCCTCTAACGGTTCGGTTGAGGAGTCATCCGCAAATAGGGTCTCACTTCTGTCACCCCTTTCGGGAATTTCTCCCGTGCGGCATCTGTCGGAATCGACGGTACAACTACCACATCGCCGCCATCTGTCCAGTTTGCTGGAGTGGCAACGCTATAGTCGTCCGTCAATTGCAACGAATCAATCACCCGCAAAATTTCTTCAAAGTTGCGTCCAGTACTAGCAGGATAGGTGAAGGTGAGCCGCAGCTTTTTGTTGTTGTCGATAATAAACACCGATCGCACCGTCAACGTATTATTAGCGTTGGGATGGATCATGTCATAGAGGTCAGAAACTTTGCGATCGGGATCAGCCAAAATCGGGTAGTTCACACTACAGCTTTGGGTTTCGTTGATATCTCCAATCCAGCCTTGGTGAGACTCAGCGGTATCGACGCTCAGAGCGATCGTCTTGACGTTGCGCTTGTCGAATTCAGGCTTGAGCTTTGCTACTTGGCCTAGTTCGGTTGTGCAAACCGGAGTAAAGTCAGCGGGGTGGGAGAAAAGTACAACCCAGCTATCACCAGCCCAGTCGTAAAAATCGATGGTTCCTTCAGAGGAGTCTTGTGTAAAGTTGGGAACGGTGTCGCCAAGTCGGAGAGCCATAATGTTCTTGTTTTCCTTTGCGATCGCAGATAGTTACTAACTGATCATGCCATAAAACTCCGGTTTTCCGGTCGGAGTTTAGATCTATTCACGATTTTAGCGAATAACGGGGACAAATCTTAGGGATTGTAATGCAGCCTCAAATTAAGGATGTGACCCTCTCCCAGAAGCAAAGACTTCTCATTTAATCCTGATGAAAGCAATTAGTTATAGAGAATCTACTTAGGTCAATTTTTGTCATTCTCCGTTCAAATACTCAAACATGTTCGGTAAGGGCAGTCAAACTCTTTTAGAAAGTTTTAGCAATTGGTTGAAATTGCTGAATCGAAATGGGCGGGTTTTAGAGTTTAATCACATTGGTTTACGTTAAATCCCTGAACCACCTCTAAATGTTTATTAAAGTCCCATTTGCCCTGGGCAAGATACCATCTGAGTTAGACCCTCACAGAATTGACATTCATGGACGCTAAAGCTTTTCTAACAGTCGATGAGGAAGCCCTTTCTCTGAAACAGTGCCTCCGCTATTTACAAACATCAGGTAAGCTGCAAGGCTTCCTGGGCGATATTTTACGTCAGTATGTTTTAGAGCAAGAACTCAACACCCGCGCAGACTTAGCCATTAATCCTGCTGTTATTGAGCAAGCCGTCATTGATTTTCGCCTCCAGCAACAGCTTACCGATCCGAAAGTGTTTCAGGACTGGCTTAATCGTAATGGTTTAGACTACTCCACGTTTCATAATCAAATTTCATCTAACTTCAAAACAGAAAAGCTTAAGCAAGTTGCGACTGAACCGAAACTGCAAGAGTATTTTATTGAACGCAAGGTTTTTCTCGATCGCGTGGTGCTGTCTCGCATCATGGTAGAAAATCAGGATCTCGCCGAAGAACTCAAAATTCAGGTGAAGGAGGGAGCCAGCTTTGAAGAGTTGGCACGAGAGCATTCGGTAGCGGACGATCGCATTGCCAATGGCATGATGGGACCCGTTAGCCGGGGAACCATGCCCGATGTTGTTCGAGCCGCGATCGATTCTGCTAATGAAGGTGATCTGGTTGGGCCGCTTGAAATCGACGATCGCTGGGCGCTGTTCCGAGTCGAGCAAGTGTTGCCTGCATCACTTGATAATTCTCAATTGAGCCAGATGCTGCGAAATGAGTTGTTTGATCGGTGGATGGGTGAGAAAATCCAGAAAATGACCGTCAAGCTGCAAGTTGGTGAAGAATAATCGCGACCGTTTTGATCTGCTGTCCCCCAGTTCTGAGTGTTAGATGCTTACAAACGACATTACCGCCAATCTTCCGTGGGAAGCGCCGCCCCTGTGCTTCCTCAGCCCTGATCAGCAAGTCCAATTTAGAACAAAAGCCGACATTCGGCGGTATCGGTTAGGACAATTGCTGTGGTCAGAAGAAACGCCAGGGCTTCAATTAGTGGTATTGAGTGGCAAAGTCCGGCTGGTTTCGGAAGAAGAAAAGACGATTTTGCTCAAGCCCGGAGAATGGGTAGGCGATTTGCTGGATCTGCCGGGCTGGAAGGCACGGGCAGCAAGTAATGATGTCGTTGTCGTACAGTGGAGGGCAGAGACGTGGGCATCGTTGTCTTCGGCTGATGTTGAACGCTTCTGGGCGATTCAGCGCGCTCGCTACCAGCCCCAAACCGATGTTTCTCCCCAACCTGTCACAAGTTTTCCGTTTGTCTCGGGCATGAATCCGGGAGCGGCCTGTCTGACGATGGTGGCCAACCATCTGCAAAATCCGGCTCAGCTAGAGTGGGTGCAACGGCAGTTGAGAGGACAACGCCCCACAAATTTAGTCGATGCGGCTGAGAAATTGGGGCTACAGTTGCGGCGCATTGAGTCTACCTGGCAGAACTTACGGCTGCTGAATTTTCCGGCACTGATGCAATGGGGAACGCCAAATAGTGAGCCCCATTGGGTCGTGGCTTACGGCGTCAGGGGCGATCGCTTGATCATTGCTGATCCGATGAATCCCACCATGACGTGTGAGGCGATGCATCGCTCGGCGGTGCAGCAATCTTGGAACGGGACACTTTGGCAAGTCGAGGCGATTCAGAAGCAGGAGCGGTTTAACCTCAGTTGGTTTTTACCTGCGGTGTGGAAATATCGCGGGCTGCTGATCGAGGTACTTGTTGCCTCAATCACATTGCAGATTGTGGGTTTGGCGACGCCGTTGATTACTCAAGTCGTCATCGATCGCGTCATGGTGCAAGGTAGCGTTTCGACGCTAGATGTCATGGCGTTCGCGCTACTGGGTGTTGCGATTTTTGAGGCGGTTCTAGGTATTCTTCGCCTATTTATTTTCACGCACACTGCCCGCCGCTTGGATCTGAGTCTTTCGGCGCAATTGTTTCGTCACTTGATGCGGTTGCCTCTGGCTTATTTTGAATCTCGTCGGGTGGGAGATACCGTGGCGCGGGTTCAGGAGTTAGAAAACATTCGTCAGTTTTTGACGGGAACGGCGCTGACGGTTGTACTGGATTCGATTTTCTCGGTCGTGTATTTGGCGTTGATGTTTTTCTACAGCATTCCGCTGACGGCTGTGGCGCTGGCCGTGTTGCCCTTGTATGCGGCACTGACGCTGACGACAACTCCAATTTTGCGAAACTGGCTGAACGAGACGTTTAACCGCAGTGCCGATAGTCAGTCGTTCCTCGTCGAGACGGTGACAGGGATTCATTCGGTCAAAGCGCACGCGGCGGAAAAACCCTCGCGCGATCGCTGGGAAGGACTATTTGCTCGCTACATTCGCACCAGCTTTAAAGCCTCTACAACGTCGAATATCAGCAACAACTTAGCTGACTTTCTCACGAATTTTTCCTATCTGCTGATTCTTTGGGTCGGGGCGCATCAGGTGATTGGGCAAAACCTAACCATCGGTCAGCTAGTTGCGTTTCAGATGTTGTCGGGACGGGTGACAGGTCCGTTGTTGAGATTAGTTCAGCTTTGGCAGAACTTGCAGCAGGTGTTGCTATCGGTCGATCGAATTGGAGATATTCTCAACGTTCCCCCTGAAGCGGAGCCGGGATCAGGATTGGTCTTGCCGCCGCTTAAGGGACAAGTGACGTTCGATCAAGTGTTCTTCCGGTACAACCCTAATCAAGAACCTGTTCTAAAAGGCATTTCGTTTACGACTGAGCCTGGAATGCTAGTGGGTGTGGTCGGCCGGAGCGGTTCAGGGAAGAGTACGCTGTCTAAACTGTTGCAACGGCTTTATTTACCCGAGGCGGGTCGAATTTTAGTCGATGGATTTGATGTCAAGAGCGTCGATCTACATTCATTGCGGAGTCAAATGGGCGTTGTCTTGCAAGAAGATCTAATTTTCAACGGGACGATCGTTGACAACATTACTCTTGGACGCCCAGATATTAGCGCCGAAGATGTAGTAGAAGCGGCTCGACTCGCGGTTGCCCATGACTTTATCAGCGAACTGCCTCAGGGTTATGAGACCAACACAGGAGAGCGAGGCACAGCGCTTTCGGGAGGCCAACGTCAACGAATTGCCTTAGCCCGACTGTTTCTGTCTAATGCTCCGGTGCTGGTGTTGGATGAAGCAACGAGTGCGCTTGATAGTGAGACCGAACAACAAGTACTGCACAATCTTCAGCAAGTGGCGAGCGATCGCACGGTCTTCCTAATTGCTCACCGCTTCGCACCCCTCAAGAAGGCAGATTTAATTCTGGTGATGGAAAAAGGCGTGATTGCTGAGAAAGGGACTCACGATCAGTTGCTGCGATCAAAGGGTCTGTATTGGTCGCTTTATCAACGGCAGCAAGCATCAGTTTAAGCCCACTGTCATGTCTTGCAGAGCATGAACTTGGTTTTTAGATGTGTTTAGAGTTTTTACTTCACCTTCTAGCCTTCATACATAGACCTTTTTGAAAGAACAATGAGGGAAAATTTAGCTAACACTAATTAAATCGACAATCATTGGCATTGCTGCTGTTCTCAGCTTAACCCTTCTCCTCTAGGAGAAGGGTTAAGCTGAGGGCGATTCGGAGGCTAGATCGACTGTTACCAGGCTAATAGCTAACGACGTTTCCGCTTTTCGTCTCCGCCGCCAAATAACTTATAGACCCCATATCCAATGGCTCCAGCAGCAGCAACAGGAGCTAAAGCAACTACCGCAGTACCAGCGATAGCTCCTCCACCAACTACACCCCCGATACCAGCAAGAGTACTCATAATTGCCGCACCAGATGCTCCACCCGCTACAGTTACAGCACTAGCACCAGCGACACCAGCGGCAGCACCAATTCCTGTAGCTTTTCGTGCCACTGCACGGGCATCGCGTTCTTGCTTACGCAATCCTGGTTCATCTTTGAAGATAGTACTGTTGATGATCTTTGCACCAGCATACGCCGGACCTGCTGCTAGTACCGCTGGACCTGATGCCATACCTCCACCAATTACTCCACCTGCCGCAGCAAGACCTGAGGTAATTCCTGCTCCTGATGTTGCTGCCACAGACAGACCTGTCGCGGCACTAACAGCCGCACCGGCTGCTGCACCAGTATTGACAACTGACTGGACTGTCTTCAGATCTTTACGAATTCCACTGACCTTAGCAGCCTTATCGGCAATATCTTTCATGTCCACGGTTGGATTTCCCTTAGATAAAAATTGTTGCTAACAACAATTACGTCTTAAGAAAATGCAAAACAGCCTGAGTCCAGTAAAATTTCGCAGCTTCTAATCATGTTTATGCATCCGCATGAATCTTAAGTGAAGATCTTTACAACCTTACGGCAGGGTAGAGGCTAATAGTGCGTTTAGCTAGACAACGTTGCATTCACCTCATCACCCACACGAAGATATTTTCCGGCTTCAGACCGGGCAATGCGAGTATTAACCGCCATTCGGTAAAACGATTTGAACCGATTGCTGGCTACCCAATTTGGGAGGGTTTCTTCTCGCTTGACGGCAAAGGTCTTTTGAAACTGCGGTGTGGCTTCTCCAGAGATGGCGTCGCGGGTTGGAACCACGCATCGCAAACAGGGATTAATGCCTTGCACCTGCACATCCCCGATTTGAAAGAGCAAAGGTTCTTCAGTTTTGGTGTAAAGCCCATCTTCCCAAAATGCCGGGGTTTGACCAATTTCGAGATTGGTGCGGAGGCGCGATCGCATTCCCTCCACCGTCACCCCATCAAACCAATCTGCTGATACTTCTAAAGTTGCGGTGCTAATCAGAGTTGGTCCAGGCGAAGCTTCGTCGTCTGGAAATCCGGTCGTTCGATCTTGTTGCAGGCTGATAGGAAACCCGAAATAGTCGCTCAGCCATGCCGCGATCGCGCTGCGGGCATGATCCAAATGAAAGCTCACCGGATTTTCGCCTTGAATCGAAAGCGTTACTAATCGCGCTGGGAGATTGAACTGCGATCGAATCTGATGAACCTTGGCAGTGCGTTTGCCATTGACCCATTTTCCGTTAGAGTCCACCATGCAAAACTCGCGATCGCCCTCTAATGCGCCGCTCTCTAAAATTTTTGCCTGCCTAACTTCCACCGCCTCTAGCGATTTGATCGGATGGATAAAGATGCGATCGAGAGTTGGCATGGTTTGTCTCTATCATTCAATCTGTGAAGACTGCTTTTACTCTGAGTTTTACCTATCTGGGTTTTACCTAAGCTCGTCCTCAAGCTACAGTTTACAAGGTTCGAGCCGTTTGAAGCTGATAGTTTCAACTAGGACTGTTTGATATGCGATACTAGAAAGACGAATTTAGAAAAACGTCAATGTCGAAAAAATCAATAACATCAGAAAAACTAGCCAAACTAAATCCTCAGAGTGCTGCCAAACAGCCTTTTATGAAAACGCTGCGATCGCTAACAACCACCTATCAAGCCTTTTGTGCTTATGATGAGCCGCATATTCGTGAACTCGGATTAACGCCGCCTCAGTTTGATGTGCTGTGTACCTTGGGGAACACCTCAGGCATGTTCATGCATCAATTGGCAGAGCGAACCTTGGTCACAAAAGGAACGTTGACCGGCATTATTGATCGCTTAGAACAAAAAGGATTAGTCCGTCGAGAAGTGCCGCCAGAAAATCGGCGCTGCTTTCTCATTGTGTTGACGCCTGAGGGCGAGCAGGTCTTTCAAGACGTGTTTCCGGCGCATATCAGCTATCTAAAGGAGCGGTTTGACCAACTCGATGCCGCAGAATTAGAGCAAATTGAATCTGCGTTGCAGCGATTGCGACAAATTTTTAATTGATTTTATAACCAATATCGAAATCTATCGTAGGGGGCTTACCTTTCGCTAAAGTGAACCCTATCGTGTCGAAGAACAAAAAGAGGATGAGCGCGTGGATCAACGTTTAAAGCGATCGCAGGAGCTAAAGCAAGCATTAGTCGATTTTGTGTACGACGCGGAAGGAGAGTTAGCAACGGCTTTAGAGGCATTTGTCGCTGAGCAGTTATCTAAATCTCAGTCTAAAGACCGCAAGCAGCGCGATTTGGCTGTCGATTCGTTTCTCGGTCAGGGTCAGGTTGGTGATAAGACGCCGCTAGAGTTGTTTGTTAACGAATCGGAATTGTCAGAGAGCGATCGCACGCTTGTTCTCGGCTGGAAGCGCAATTTTGCTGGACTGTTTGTGATTCAGCACGTTCTACCCGATGGCTTTAAGCTAATGAATTGGCTCACGACCAATACCTATATCGTCAAGCCAACCGATGCAGCAACGCTAGAAGCAATGGCACGGTTAAAGCCAGGAGAAATTCTGCTGAGCCGGATTGCACCTGTGACAGAAGACGCGTGGATGTTCTTTAGTCCATACGTTCAATTAGGCAGTTTAGGTAAGCCAAAGTTAGCGGTTGCGATCGGTAACTTTAAACAGAACTACAAATCCGAACTTTACGGCGATGCTCCAGAGTTGTTAGAAGAAGCGTGGAAATCGGTGGAACGCTATCACCAAGATTTTCTCGACTTTTTTGGTGGCGCAGAAGTGAGCTTACCAGGCTATCAACTGAGTAAAAAGATTCCTGAGTTTCAAGATTTTCTGACAGAACGGCGACTCGATGAAGCAGGCGTCGATCGCAACAAATCGATGACTGAGCTGGCGCAAGAAGCAGGCGTTAGCGATGAAGAAATCGCAGAAATGGCCGAAGCGATGGGAATGGATGCGGACACTGCCGCCAAAATGATGACCGACAAAGCGGCGGCGAAAATGGTGACGCCTCAGATCGAATTGCCTCCCGAACTGAAGAAAGCAGAAGAAGTCACGATTTTGGCTCATCCTCGCTGGGGACAGATGATTTTACCGAATCATCAGCAGTTTATTGATCTGCTCAAATCTGACGATTGGAAGACGATTAAAGGGTCAGACAAACTGATTCGCAAATATCTTGAAAGTCGTGACATCAATACCTATGTCTGGAGACAATTAGCGAAAGATTACCCGACCCAGTTAGAGGCAGTGTTGCGCGAATTCTTGCAGCAACCTGACTTTGAGCTTGAGCGAGACTTGGATGATCTGCTGCGATCGCACCAAAAGCCTCTAGAACCTGAACTGCCCGAAATTGCTAGCGTTCCGCTCCATCTGCATAATTTGTTTCAAGAAGCATTAACTGAGGTGAGCAAAACAAAAGCAAAAGAGAAGAGCGATAAGAAATCTGCTAAGGGCTTTCAGCGTTAGCAAGAGTTTGGAGACGCCTAGTAGTTTGTTAAGTGGATTTTGCGAGGCGAGTTTTCTTTCTTGACAGACTACTAGGTATTTCAAGAGTGGAATTTTATGAATATCTTATAAAGATGCCGGTAATTTTGCAGTCATGGAAGGCTGTATAAATACTGAAGTTATATTTCTCTTATTTCTTGCTCTAAGTAGTAGATCAGGCTGTGGAGACGACCTGCTGACCTAAGCAACCCACTCTGACTAAGAGTTTTGGAACAAATCAATTGCAAATAATGACACACTTCAACATTTACTCAAACTTTATCAAATCTTTAAGAAAGTTGTAGTTGTCCGTAATTACAAGTAGACTCCTGAAAATAACTTCGTTTAGAAGCATAATTGTTCGCTGACCATAGCGAAGCATAAATGATCAGGGGCATGGTTGCTTGTTTGCTTAATTAGAACTTTCAGTCGCGCACAAGCGATCGCATTTGAACGAGCGATCGCACCTTCAGCTTGACATTGCAGATTGCGGTCTAGCTAGGTTGTGCTGCAATTTCGGGAGATTCTAAAGCGTTTCTACAGTTTGACGTTGTTAAACTTCAACGGGTTCGTAGGATGCCAACTTGCTGTGTAAAGAGTTTTGAGAGATTCGGAAATGCCTCCAATCATCTTCTACAAGCGCTTTCAACGTCTGTATTCTCGCGGTTTACTAATTCAACTGGTCAAACTGACTGATGCTTTTGATAAGGCATACAACTTTTGTTGTCTTTTTCGGAAACATCAAGCGTTTGAAAAATTCTAGTTTAATGTAACAGAGAACACGGAATTCATTGATTAATCCATGGCTAAAGTAATCGATGCAACAGAAATTCGGCAATGCTATCAACAAAATCTGAGTTGCTAAAGTTAATGCTAAAATCTTGAAGAAAAAGCACTAGCACCATCATGAAGAAAAAGAGCCTGAACAGATGCTCTAATAACAACTACAGGCACAAACGACAGTGAACATAACAAAAATGAGCAAAGTTTTGGTTGTAGAAGATGCACCATCGGAAATGGAACTGCTAAGCCACTATTTACAGCAAAGTGGTTACTTGGTCATCTCTGCAATGAGCGCTAAAGATGCACTTAATAAAGCAATTGAGCTGAAACCAGATATTGTAGTCACAGATGTCATTATGCCCGGAATGAGTGGTTTTACCCTCTGTCGCTCTCTCCGCAGACATCCTGAAACTGAAAACGTCCCGATCATTATTTGCACTTCAAAAAATCAGGAAATCGATCGGTTTTGGGGGCTGAGACAGGGAGCAAATGTGTATATGACAAAACCGTTTACACAAGACGACCTGATTCGAGCCATCAAATCTGTAGAAGGGTAATCGAGTGCTTCTCACAAAGGTGGGTTTCAGCATTGCCTCGAAAGAATCTCTAAGTTTGCCCTCGCTCTAGTCCTCTTTCATGGGAAAGGGGACAGGATTTTCAGTGCATTTACGCGACTATTTCCTTTACTTGTTGCACCTCACCTTAGTTATGGTTGACCAAATAGAATCGCAGATCTCAACGCCACCGTCTCGGCGTCTCGTGACTCCGCGTTCTCAAGACTCATTTTTCACTCGGCTAACGCCCCTCGGTCTAGAAAAGAAGATCGCCGCGATCGCGATCATTCTAGGAACATTACCCGTATTTGGTGTGGGCGCGATCGGCTACGGTTTAGCAAATCGCGCTTTGACGCAACAACTGGCAGACACTCAGCAGGTGTCGTCTGTTCGCTTAAGCGATCTCATTAGCCGCTACATGGCGCAGCGTTACGCTGATATTCAGGCAATTGCTAGTTCGGCGGTGTTGGCAAACGCAAAAGTGCGAGATAGTTTAAGTTCGACAGAACGAGATGCGGCGCTGAAGCGGATTGTCGAACCGTATGGGATGTATGACGATGTCGCCATTTTTGATTTAGAAGGCAATGTCTTGAGCCAAACGGCAAGTCAATCGGTTGCGAACCAAGCCAATCAAGATTACTTTCGCACTGTTCTAAAAACCAATAAACCGTTTATTAGCCAGCCGATCATTTTTTCAAAAGAGCGAACCTCTGAAGTTTATTTTGCAGCACCCATCAAAGATGCTGACACAGGGAAAACCATTGCGATCGCGCGGGCTGATTTACCGTTAGCGAAACTGGCGGATCAAATCAAATCCTACACCTTGGTCGGGCAAGAGTATCGCTTACTCAATAACTCCAGTGAAGTCTTTCTCGCCTCACAAAGCGATCGCATTGGGCGCAATGCCATGAGCGATTTTCCTGAACTCCGCGAAGGACAGCGCGACCCAAACCGTTATTTTAGTGAGCCAGGCAACCGTCTGTTCTTCAGCTACGCTCCTTGGACAAAGCTCGACGGCTTGCCCGATCTCAATTGGCAAATTTTGCTAGGCAGTACCGTTGAAACGGCTTCTCAACCGAGGCAACAACTGCTGCTGATCTTAGGAATTGGCACATCCGTCGCGGCGGTCTTGGCGGGATGTATTGCGGCATGGCTGTCGGGTCGCTTAGCTCGCCGCCTGACCTCTGTTACAACTGCGATTCAAGCGTTGGGTCAAGGACAGTTAGAAACCCGCCTAACACTACGCGGGGATGATGAAATTACATCCCTCAGTGGCAGCGTGAATTCGATGGCAGATCAATTGCAATCGCTGTTGCAGCAGCAAGTCCGCCACGCCTCCGATCTCCAATGCTTTAATGAAGCAACCTTCCACATTCGCAAATCGCTCGATGTGGACGGCGTGATGCAAACCGCAGTACGCGAGGTGAGACGATTGTTAGAGTGCGATCGCGCCCTTGTCTATCTGTTTGATGAGCAGTGGCAAGGCACAATTGTGGCTGAATCGGTGGCGTTAGGGTATCCGGCGTCGTTGGGCGTCAATATTGCGGATCCGTGTTTTGCTCAACAGTTTGTTGACAAATATCGCCAAGGACGAATGCATTCGATCAGCAATCTGGATACCGTTGATATCGATCCGTGCTATCGCGGCCAGCTCGAACCATTTCACGTGAAAGCAAACTTAGTCGCACCGATGGTGGTCGAGGGCAAGCTGATCGGATTGTTGGCGGTTCACCAGTGTTCTGGCCCTCGCGACTGGCAATCGTCGGAGATGAATTTGTTCTACCAAATGGCGGTGCATGTCGGATTTGCCCTAGAGCAAGTGCGACTCGTCGAACAAGAGCAAAAATTACTGCATGTCGAAACGCTATCTGAGGAGCGACGGCAGCACAAAGAAACCTTTCAGTTTCAGCTACTAGAACTGCTGCAACATGTTGAAAAAGCGGCAATGGGCGACCTCACCGCCCGCGCTATGGTGGGAGAGGGAGAAATCGGCATCATTGCGGATTTCTTTAACGCGATCGTAGAGAATTTGCAGCACCTCGTGCAGCAGGTCAAACAGGCAACGGTTGAGGTGAGTGCGTCGCTGGGCAACCATGAAGTCGCTGTGCGATCGCTGTCTACGGATGCTGACCTGCAAGCTCAAGAAACCGCGTCAACGTTGGCTTCTGTTGAGCAAATGATCACGTCGATCAAAACGGTGGCTCAAAGCGCTCAGCAAGCCGCGATCGTGAGTCAGAGCGCTTCAGCAACCGCAGAAACAGGCGGACTGGCAATCGATGCGACGGTGCAAAGCATTGTAGAGTTACGGCAAACGATCGGCGAGACGGCGAAGAAAGTGAAGCGATTGGGAGAAGCTTCGCAGCAGATTTCTAAAGTGGTGTCGCTGATCAATCAGATTTCGGTGCAGACGAATATGCTGGCGATTAATGCAGGCATCGAAGCGGCGCGGGCGGGCAAAGAAGGTCAGGGGTTTGCTACCGTGGCTGACGAAGTGGCAGCCTTGGCGGTTCGCGCCTCTGAAGCAACGCAAGAAATTGAACATCTCGTCTTAAATATTCAGCAAGAAACAGGCGAGGTGATCGATGCAATGGAGCAGGGCACAGCACAAGTTGTGGAGGGAACTCAGTGTGTTGAGGATGCGAAGCAGAGTTTAGAGCAAATGATGAAGGCTTCTCACGGCATCAATCAGCTTGTGCAATCCATTTCGCTTGCAACTGAATCGCAAGTTGAAACAACGCACGCGATCGCAACGTTAATGCATGAGATTGCCCAAGTCGCAGAACGAACTTCTAATTCGTCGATACAGGTGTCTGACTCACTGCGCCAAACAACGGCGATCGCAAAAGAACTGCAAGGTTCTGTCGAGACATTTAAGGTGAGCTAAATGGCCATCTAGGAGCATTTGCTTTGCCGTGATCGCTAGAACAGGACTTACGCGAAGGTTTCTCGTTGCTCACGCATAAGTCCTGTAGGGCGAATTTTGGTTACTTAGTATTAAAAGAGGCGAGGGGCATTGCCCCTCGCCTCTGCTATTTCTCCGATTTTATTGTTTATGTCGAAAGCTTTTTTATTAGATTCCAGCTTTCGTATTATGGGGTTTTATAGGTTTCAGAGTGAAATAGCTCATTCCTAAATGTAATGCTCATTTCCTTTAGCGTCAGTACGATTTGGTACGCACTAGACAAAAGGGCAGAATTATGCAATCACTCGCGCTCAAGAGGCAGCGATCGCTCAGTCATCTCTTTGATCAGCCTATAACACTCACAACACGCTTCTTCTAAATGTTCACGATCAACTATCGTAATTCTGCCTCGCCCATAGCGGATTAGTCCCGCCCGTTGCAGCGTTCCTGCTGCGATTGTCACGCCTGCCCTGCGGGTGCCGAGCATCTGAGCAATAAACTCTTGAGTGAGCGGGAGTTCGTTAGAACCTATGCGATCGCTAACCATCAGCAGCCAACGCGCTAACCGTTCTTCAATCGTATGGCGGCGGAAGCAGGCTCCCCCCTGTGACACCTGAAAAAATAGAGTCTGCGTGTACCTTAGCAGCAGGCGTTGCAGCGGCCCTCCTCGCTCAAACTCTACCTTAAATG
This sequence comes from Myxacorys chilensis, assembly GCF_059505265.1. Taxonomy (NCBI): domain Bacteria; kingdom Bacillati; phylum Cyanobacteriota; class Cyanophyceae; order Leptolyngbyales; family Leptolyngbyaceae; genus Myxacorys; species Myxacorys chilensis. The sequence goes on from NZ_JCACKG010000124.1 coordinate 213,688, forward strand.
GGGCTGCCGCCATGCGTATCCCACTATCGGCAGATTGAACGACCATTTCGTGGTGCGCGGTTGGGTCGCCTAAAAATACCTCAACGCCTAGCACGCCCTCGTTTCCAATGATCCCGACTTCAACACTCGCCCCGTCTTCTAGAATGGTGACTAATGAAATGATCGATTCGCGAGGGAAATAAACATATTCAATCGAGTCACCCGGATGATAGAGAACTTTCTGTAGGGGTAGGTCAACGACTTCTAGGTGTGGCAGAATGCGCTGATAGTCCTCGTCAGGTAAGGCGGCGAGCAGTTGATTTTTAGGTGAACCAAAATTCTGTAACAAAATAGCCTCCTGAACCAATGGGTAAACCAATGGCACAAGGAGGGGAATTCAGAGCCTAGTCCTAGTGATAAATTTTTAGACTGAAAAGCTCGAAGGCATGAACTTTCAGTATCTAATCCTATTTTAGCCTAGACTGTGATCGTTAAGTGTTGGTAGTTTAAGCCACAGACTTTAGACTTTAAGCCGCAGATAAGGGAAACCCGGCGGCTAGTAACCATGCAAACAATAGTGCACTTGCGATCGCGTAGATCCACGCCTCATTTAATAGTGCCTCAACAAATGACAACAATCCTATTAACACTGGAAACAGTGGCAATAGTAGAAACATGAATCCTAGTTTAGGTACTACAGAAATCACTAGAATAAATCCGCCAATCAGTATCAGGCTTTGTCCGAACCACCACAGGAAACGGCTTCTGGTACTGATATCTTGTTGAACAATGCCAGACGCGAGAAACCAAGGAAAACACGCGATCGCAATCGGCAACCAAACTTTCAACCGGGGTAAAATCAACCACCACTGAAGCCAAACAAATTGCGCCATCAGCCCAAACGCAATCCAAAGCAGCGCAAACACAGCAAGTCCAAGTCCGACCGTTCGGACGCTTGGACGGGGAAATCGACCGAGAACCACTAACCACACGAGTCCTGCAATCAAAAACCAAACGCCAACCGCGCCGCCAACTTGCACTCCTCCTAACGATTGCAGTTGAACGAGAGGATTGAGTAACAGCAGCCCTCCGACGGCTGCGATCGCCGAGCCAATCAGCCCGATCGCACTTCTGGCAATTGGTACTTTGGCAATTGGTACTTTGGCAATCGGTACTTTGATTTGTGAATCGGTGATTTGTGAATTGGTTGAGGTTGATGCTGCAAATTTCGGTGCAATGACACTCAGCGCCAGCAGCCATCCTACTAAATGCAGAAAATACCAAATCATGCGGCGATCGACATAATGGCTTGTGGATTGCCGATCGAACGCGGCATCTAGCCACTTCAACGCCGCCTGATGACTGGCTCCATTAAACAAAATCGTGATGTGTTCAACGCTTGGCACAACGATTAGCTCTCGCGCCTTGCCTTGATTGAACTGCGAATTCGCTCCTCCCGCTTGAGCCAGCGATCGCTCAGCATACGGAATGAGCCGTCCTTCCCAAGCGCCAACCTGTAATTGCAGACTGCGGGGTGCTTGTGGCGTTATGCCTCCCCCCGCAGAAGACACAGCGATCGTCGCCGCAAATCGATCCACGTCATTCACTCCTGCCGAAAGAACGGCTGATCCGCCCATCGAATGCCCCAACAGCGCTAGACGACTCGCATCGACTCCGGGTTGCTCCGTGAGCGATCGCAACGCCACCTGAAGATTCTTCTGAAGGGCGTTACCGTCAAATCTTCCTAGCGGGTTCGGATTGGCTCCATGTCCGTCAAAATCCCACAGCATAACGGCGTAGCCTGCTCGCGCCAACACATACCCATAGCCCAACATCAACTGTTTCGAGCCTGAAAAGCCGTGGGCAACCAAAACGCCGGGTGCAGCCTGGGCTTGTTTAGGCGCAATGTAGAGCAACGGAACCGTTTCCCGTTCAAAAAATCGGATGGTGAGTCCGGTTTGGGCAGCGGCAATGCCTGCCCACGAGATCACAATAAGCAGAACAGCAAGGAGCGATCGCAGCAGTTGCCAGCGAGTTAACCGAATCATGCAGATCTAGAGTATCAACAACTCTTTGAGATTAGTTCATCAAGGTCTGATTGCCGTGTGCCGATAGAAATGTCGTGAGTTCTTCGCGAGTCGGCAAAGACGGCTGTGCTCCAGCTTTAGTTACCGATAAAGCCGCGATCGCAGACGCTTGGATCATCGCTTTCTGGAGTGATAAACCTGCCGCTAAACCCGCTGCTAACCCTCCATTAAACGCATCTCCAGCCGCAACGGTATCTACTGCTTTGACTGGAAAACTCGGAATTAAAAAGGTTTCATTTCCGGTTGAACAAAATGCACCCAACTTGCCTAGTTTTATAATCACGGTTGCAACACCGCGCTGATGAATTAGCGTTGCGGCTCGCATTGCACTCTCTTGATCATTTACCGTAAATCCGACAAGTTGACTGGCTTCTACTTGGTTGGGCGTTATGACATCAACCCACGAATACAGTTCCATTGGTAGCGTTTGAGCCGGAGCCGGATCGAGAATAACCGTCACCCCCGCCTGTCTTGCCGCTTGAGCCGCCGCCACGACCGCTTCTAACGGAATTTCAAGCTGTAACAAGAGAACCTTTGCCTGTGGCAAAACCTCCTGCAATCGCTCTAGGTCAGCCTGCCCGACTCGCCCATTTGCACCAGGAACAACAATAATGTTGTTTTCGCTGGCATCATCAACCGCGATCGCGGCTACACCAGAACCAATCGATGCATCGACCAAGACGCGATCGCACCCGACACCATTGGCTATTAATCCAGCCAATAAGTCCTGCCCAAATGGATCATTTCCCACTCGTCCAATTAACTCGGTTGCTACACCCAATCGAGCCACCGCAACGGCCTGATTGGCTCCCTTGCCTCCTGATATCGTCTCAAACGAATGCCCGGTTAACGTTTCACCAGCAACGGGCAGGCGAGGAGTCCGGGTCACGAGATCCATGTTGATGCTACCAAATACGATCGCGCTCATAGAAATTTAGGGTTAGGAATGAGATTAAAGAGGCGGCTGAGACTTAATATCACCTTAGCTTTGCTTCAGTCAGTTAAAACTTGCTTATGAATTGCCAATCTTCTATTCGCAAAATCGTTGTCGATACCGATCCTGGAGGCGATGATGCTTTTGCATTATTTTGGTTGCAAAGCTTAGCTAAACGAGGGCTAGCCGAGATCATTGCCATTACAACCGCCGAGGGCAATGTTAGCGCTCAGCAAACCTTTCAAAGTGCGGGTCAGCTTTTGCACTTGGGCGGCTTCGATGCGGTAGAAGTCGGGCGAGGAGTGCGCCGAGCGGTAGAAGACATTGCGGATGCAGCTTACATTCATGGAGCAGACGGCATGGGAAACCTGTCTCACACGCTTCCTGTTTCTGGACGATCGTTCGCTACGGCACGAGACTCAGACGATATTTTGATTGAAAAACTGCAAGCGATGCCGGGAGAAATTACGATTGTTGCGATCGCGCCGCTCACCAATCTTGCTTCGGCTGAGAAAAAATCACCTGGTATTCTAAAACGCGCCAAGGAAATCGTCATCATGGGTGGCGCGTTCCAAACCCACGGCAATGTTACGTCACAGGCAGAATTTAACATTGCTTTCGATCCAGAAGCCGCGCAAATCGTGTTTGCTAGTCGAGCCGATCTGGTGGTCATTCCGCTCGATGTAACTCATCACTTAATCTTTACGCCTGAAATGGCAGCCCAACTCCAGCGCCATTGGGAAAACGCAACTCCAAAATTGTTACACTCATCGCAACTGACACACTTTATTGTTGCTCTTTGCGATTTCATGACTCGAACGTCATTGACCTATCGAGAAACGCGAGGAGTCCAAGGATTTTTGGTGCATGATGCGGCAACGCTTGCCTATTTGTTTTATCCAGAAACCCTCACCTTTCGTCGCGCTCAAGTGGACATTGAAACTGAAGGCCGGTGGACACGCGGCAAAACCATAATCGATAGTCGTCATAGCACCAAATTTTCAGCCAATGCTTGGATCGCTACAATGGTGGATTGTGTTTCTGTGTTAGCTGCAATGCTCGAAGATTTGAAAGACTTTACGGAATGAGCAGAACGTACTGAGCTTTACTTCACCTTTCCTACTGAGTCTCGCTCTTCCCTTTTCCTTATACCCAGAGTCTGATCATTGCGCGCTTTTACTCTCTTCAAGGTCAACCATCCGAAAGATGAATTGTAACGAATCCTACGCGAACCTTGTGTAGGATGCCGATCCAAACTATTCAATAATTGGAGAATACGAAATGGTAATGACACTTGACGATACAAAGCGTATGGCGATCGCTACAAAGCTTGCCGATTTAAAAGCAATCCAAGAACTAATTATTGCCAACGAACAAAAACTTATTTCGGCAACAGCAGATTCTGAGATTAATAAGCGCTTTCAAGACATGCTGAGAGACGACCAGAAAAATCTGGGTGTCTTGGACACAGTAATTGTTCAGTACGGCGTGAAGTCAGAGCCTAAAGAAACCGTTACTCAGATGATTCAGGCAGTTGAAAAACTCATGTCTGGCTCTGAATTAACCGTGTACGAGAAAGTGTTCCAGCATGAATTGCTGAAGCATGAACAGGCAATGTCGGGTATCGTAATTCACAAAGCGGCTCAAAAAGTTGGAGCAGACGTTGAGGCAGCTATCACACCACTTAACACTGTTAACTTCGAGAACCGCGCTCACCAAGAGCAACTCAAGGGCGTGTTAGAAAATCTGGGCGTGCGTGAATTGACTGGCATGGATGCAGATCAAGGTCTGTGGTCGCGTGTACAAGACGCTGTTGCTGCACTAACTGGAGTAGCAGGTAGTGTTGTTACTCACAACACCGACAAGTCTGACATGAACTTGCAAGATGTCATTCGGATGGATCACCAGAAGGTAAACATTTTGTTTGGCGAAGTTGAGCAAACCAACGACCCGCAGAAGCGCCAAGAATACTTCGGTCAGATCTTCAAGGATTTGACGGCTCATGCTCGGGCTGAAGAAGAAGTGGCTTACCCGGCGGTTCGAGGCAGATATTCCGAAGGCGACCTGAAGGAACTGTACGACGAGCAAGCTGAGATGAAGGTGATCATGGATGAGATTCGCGGATTGAATCCTTCCTCTGAAGAATTCCTCAACGCTGTGCGCAGTTTGCGTGACATTGTGATGGATCACGTGCGCCAAGAAGAAAGCACCTACTTTGCGGCCATCCGGGATAACTTCAGCAGTGCTGAAAGCGAGCAATTAGCGACTCAATTTAAGGCTGCTAAGAGCAAAATTCAAGATGAACTAGCTTCTATGAAATAGTAAGTTTGCTGAGTTGAGTTGATTTAGGGGCGTAGATAGCGCCCCTTTTGTTTGACTAATTCTACTGCGCTGAGCGATCATTTCGCATTATTCAATAGCATAATTGAATCTCCAATTTTTTTGAAAAAATTGGAGATTTTCCCAGATGTGATAGACAGCGGAGAAGATCGGTTGCATCTACTATAGAATTCGGGTCGTGTTCTAGACGTGTGGATTTTGCGATACTGGAGGAGTGTGGTTTCAG
>NZ_JCACKG010000125.1:0-8704 GCF_059505265.1 Myxacorys chilensis
GTATCAGTTCAACTCTTCAGCTGCAATTATGAAGAAACGTATGCGTTCGCCCTACCCTGTTAGTATTGCCATCAACAACACCTATCAAGGCAGCTAAGGCAGCGTGCGCTAGTACGTGGCGTCAGCGATCCACAAGAAGTTTATTGATTTCCAAAGACCGAAGCAGAGCTTGCTTGAGCCATCAACTGAGCGGCAACTTCCTGAGCGCGATTGATCGGAATGGCAAATCCCAAGCCTTGTGCGCCTCGCAGAATCGCTGTATTCATGCCAACGACTTGTCCGCGCTGATTGAGCAACGGCCCGCCAGAATTACCTGGGTTAATGGCAGCATCAGTTTGAATATAGTTGACTCGCCGATTAGCCCCGATCGCCCTACCTGAGCGCTCGGTGGCACTAATGATGCCAACCGTGACCGTATTATCGAGTCCTAGCGGGTTGCCAATCGCGATCGCCCATTCTCCTGGCTTGGCTTGGTCAGAGTTGCCTACACTGACCGTCGGTAAATTGGTCGCTCCAATTTTGACGATCGCGACATCAGTTCGGCGATCGGCTCCAACGACTTGTCCTGTAAATTCACGTCCATCTTTCAGCGTAACAGTGACTCGATCGGCACCCTCCACAACATGAGCGTTGGTCATGACTAAGCCATCTGACCGAGTAATAAATCCCGACCCTGTGCCTTGAACACTCCCTTGCGCCGAATTGCTGGAGCGACTGCGCGAAGAATTGATTCGCACCACGGCGGCTCCAGTTTTCTCAACAGCGGCAGATATGAAATTATCATCGGTTTGCCCTAAGCCGACCGCAGGAACTTGAGCAATTCTTACGGAGTTACCTTCGGCGCTAAACGCGGGCTGAGGCTGAAGCTGAATTGGCGTTAAGTTCGCCCCGACCAAGGCACTGACTGCCCCGACAGAAACCAAAGAGAGAGAAGCAAACGACTTTTTCAGGAAACGATTAGACATTGGTGTAGTTCAATAATGTGAATTGAAGCAAACTAATATTTACTGTCATTACTGGTGCATTCGATTTGCGTAACTGGTACGTTCATACGCCCGTTACACAAACGGTTGCGATTGCGATCGCAATTACAATTGGTAGATCCAAGTGATAGATGCATTTTTTTGGACAGCATAGGATTCTCAAAAATTGCTAAAGCTTAGTCTGACTTGAGAATCTGCTGCACAATACTTGTTGCTGTTTGCGTTGTCTCAGCCAACAATTTTGAGTCTGTTACTTTGTCAGTTGGCGTGTGGTAGTTCGGGTCACTGCCCCGGTAGAAGAATAGAACTGGCACATTTTTGGCAGCAAAAGATGCATGATCACTGCCTCCATTGACAACCGACTGTGGAATTGAAGATTTAGATTTGGTGCTGCCTGGTACTTGAGCCGCACCGATCGCTGTGAGCGACGGCGAACCTCCGAGCCGAAGCTGCTGATTGACGCCAACCATATCAAAATTGAGCATTGCCTTGAGTCCTGAAAGGAACTGAGGCTGAGCCGTTTCCACAAAAGCACGTGATCCTCGCAGTCCATCTTCCTCACCATCAAACGCAACAAACCACGCTTGACGAGCTTGGGGCGTGTTTGCCATTCGACGCGCCATTGCCAGAACAACGGCTGTTCCAGAGGCATTATCATTGGCTCCAGGCGAACCCGCTACGGAATCGTAGTGTCCTCCGACTAGTACCTGTGGTTGCGTCACGCCATCAAGATAGGCAATGATGTTGCGTCCGGTGACGGTGCGCCGTTCTGTATTGACCGTTAGATTTACGGTTGTGGGTGTGGCTTGAGCGCGATCGATTAAATCATTGCCTTGCTCTCTTAAGAGCGATATTACCGGAATGGTCGAAGTACCCGTCAGCATTCCGCGCAGCGTTCCGGCTTCGTTGTTAACAACAATTAAGCCAACTGCGCCTGCTTTAGCCGCATTCTCGGCTTTTTGAGTAAACGGAATTTCGCCGCGCCGTACGATCGCAAGGCGACCTTTGACGGGCTGATTGACAAAGTCTGCGGGTCGCCCGACATTGGGAATGGCGACTAACGGAGTGGTCAAATTGCCTGCAACCGAGCCGTTAAGCGCCTGTCCTTCAAACCTTGTTCCACCCACAGTCACGCTCGATCCCAGGTCTTGGAACTTAGCGTAAGTAAAGGGTTGGACTTGGGTTTGATAGCCTGCTTTGCGATACTCCTCGATCAGGTATTGACTGGCTTTTTCATTAGCTGGTGTCCCCGCTACCCGTGGGCCTAACTTGACCAAAGCTTGAACCGTTGCATCTGCCCCGCTGCTCTCTTGAGCTTCTGCGTTTGCAATGGGAGAAATTCCTTCTACAACTCGATTAGAAGCACTGACACAAGCAGTTGAGAGAGAAACAAAGGTGGTCGCTAGGGCAATCTGTAAGCTCAGACGTAAACGTTGTTTGAATCGTTTGGATGCAGATCTGATCACCGTTTATCCTTGAAATGACTGAAGCGTTGACAACCATCATCGATACCAATCCTCACCCACTGCATTGCCGATCTGTTGGCGATCTGTCTTCCGTAGCCACGTGTAAGGAAGATACTATTTAGTGTGACAAGCAATTGTGACAAAGAAATGTCACCTTCTAGATTTAGGCTTTAGCGGGAGTTCGATTTGAAACGTGGAGCCTTGCCCGACCACACTAGTTACACTAATGCGTCCTCGATGAGCTTGGATAATTTGGTGGGCGATCGCTAACCCCAGCCCAAAGCCTCCCGTCTGCCGCGATCGCGCAACATCAACTCTGTAAAAGCGCTCAAAAATATGGGGCAAGTCGGCGGCAGGAATTCCGATTCCCGTGTCTTCAACCTGAATCACAGCTTGTCCCGCTTGAGTCAACCCCCGTAGATAAATCGTGCCTCCAGCAGGCGTGTATTTGAGAGCATTGCTCAGCAAGTTGACGATCGCTTGCTTGAGCAATTCGGCATCGGCATTGAGATAAATCGGGTGGTCAGGCAATTGAGCTACTAGATGGAGCGATCGCTCGCTTGCTTGCAGCGTCAGGTCAGACAGCGATTCGCCTCGTGAAGCTCCGCGCGATCGCAGGAGTTCGACTACATCAATCGTAGTCAGTCGATCAGGATCAAGACCATCATGGCGTGCAAGAAAAAGCAGATTGCTCACCAGCGCACTCATCGATTTTGTAATGTCAACGATTTGTTCTAGCCGAAACTGTTGCTCCTGCGGCTCTTGGGGAGGCATCAGCCCGACTTGGGCATTGCTTAACACGGCTGCGATCGGGGCACGCAATTCATGAGATGCATCGGCGGTGAATCGCTGAAGCTGATCATACGATCGACGGGTGGGTTGCAGTGCCAATCCACCTAAAAACCATCCAGTTGCCCCGATCGTAGCAAACGCCGCTGGAACCCCCAGAATCAGAAAAAATCGGGTTTGATTTAAGCTGTGTCGTAGTGGAGTGAGAGAGGTTGCCACCTGAAGATAGCCTACCAGTCGCGTGTTTTGGCGAATCGGCAGCGTCAAAGCTCTCAACCATTCGTTTTGAGAACCGTTTTGAGAACTGCTGGGCGTTGAGGTAAAGGTTTGATATCCCTGAAACAGAGCCGGACGTGGTGGGCCTGGTGTCCCGGCAAATTTCACCAATTGTCCTTGAGCGTTGTACCAGCGAATATAAGCAACCTCACCGCTTAGAGCAGGTTGATTCCTGAGAAACGGGAGGTCTTGCGGGTTCCATTGAGCGTCTCCTTGGTTGCGTCCCGTCGCGATCGCTAATGTGCGTTTATACAGCGTTTCATCTAAGCTACTCAACTGCTCTTGGACGATGAGATAATAGCCAACTCCAGCAAAGATAACGAGAATGCTGCCCATCGATAGGGCAAACCAGTAGGCCAAATTCCGGCGACTGCGATCGAACATAGAGTTTGATCATACCTGGGAGGTTATCTTGCCTTTAATTTAGGTTCTGTCCCATGGCTAGACTTTGTTAACTACAGCTTATCGCTCTGGTCAAACTGGATAGGAGTTGCCGCGTGGTTAGTTCCTTACTTCTTAATAATCGGTTGAAACGCTGAATCACGGAGATTCGCTGAATCGCTTGTTGGATCTAACTAGCAATCCATGTTTGGGTGCAAAAATCATCGCAATCACAAACAACAGGGTTTGTAGCACCACAATACAGCCGCCTGTTGAGCCGTCGATGTGATAGCTGATATAGGTGCCCACTACGCTTGAGAACACCCCAGAGGCGATCGCAATCCAGGTCATCTGGTCGAAGCGATCGCTGAGCAAATAGCCAACGGCTCCAGGTGTCACCAGCATTGCTACAACTAAAATAATGCCAACGGTTTGCAAAGCCGCGACGATCGTCAACGACAGCAGCGTTAGAAACGTGTAATTCAGAGCGGTAACATTGAGTCCAATCGATCGGGCATGGGTGGGATCAAAACAAAACAGCAATAGATCCTTTCTCAACAATAAGATGATTGTTAATGTAATCAAGCTAATAATTGCAGTTTGCACAATGTCACGATCAGGAATTCCTAATACATTGCCGAACAAAATGTGCTGTAAGTCAATGTTACTTGGGCTTTTAGAAACTAAGACTAATCCCAATGCAAAGAATCCTGTAAACACTAGCCCAATTACCGTATCTTCTTTGATACGGGTTTTAGATTTGATAAAGCCGATCGCCAATACAGAACTCAAGCCAAACACAAATGCACCGATCGCAAACGGGATGTTCAGAATATAGGCAAGCACCACTCCAGGCATGACGGCGTGAGAGACGGCATCGCCCATCAGCGCCCAACCTTTGAGCGTCATGTAGCAAGACAACACGGCACAAACCAGCCCCACCATTGCGCTGACAACCACCGCTTTCACCATGAACTCATACTGCAATGGTGCAACAAACCATTGCCAGACTGATTGCATATCCATAACTTGATTTCCTAGTTCTGTTTTCTCAGCTGATGCGGCATCACCCCACCAAACGTGCGCGTTAGGTTCTCTTCTGTAAACACGTCTGCTGTAGAACCGTACGCCAAAACCGTTTTGTTGACTAACACGACCTGATCACAAAAAGTTTCGATCGAAGCCAGGTCATGGGTCGAGATCAAAATCGTATGTCCCTGATCGCGCAGTTCGATGAGCAAGTCAACCATTGCCTTTTCAGTTTTGACATCGACTCCAGTGAATGGCTCATCCAGCAGCAGAATCTTGCCCTGCTGCGCCAATGCTCGTGCCAAGAACGCCCGTTTTTTCTGACCGCCTGAGAGTTCACCAATTTGCCGATCTTTGAATTCGGTCATTTGAACTCGCGCCAAACTTTCGGCAACAATGCGGCGATCGCGAGCTTGGGGAATCCGTAGCAGATTCATATACCCATAGCGCCCCATCATTACCACATCTGACACGCTAACTGGAAAATTCCAATCGACTTCTTCCGACTGCGGTACATAGGCAATCAGACTTTGCTTTTGCACATGGCGAACTGGCAGTCCATTGATCAACACGCTCCCCGATCGCGGTGTAATGAACCCCATAATGGCTTTGAACAGGGTTGATTTACCGCTGCCATTCATCCCGACCAACCCGCTAATAGAGCTGGAGGAAAGCTGCACCGTTGCTTCATGCAGCGCAACTTTGCCATTGTAGGCAACCGTGAGATTTTCAACGTCGATGCTGATCGATTTCATTTTTTCCCTCCTGCCATCATCACGACTTGCCTTGTAGCCCATTTATTAGCGTGGTCACGTTATATTCCAACAGTTTCAAATAGGTGGGCGCTGCTCCATTCATATCTGACAAGGAGTCCACATAAAAGATCCCCCCAAACTTCGCATTTGTTTCACTGGCAACCTGCTTTTGAGCGCCGTTGTTGACCGTACTTTCGCAAAATACGACCGGAATCTGATTAGCTTTTACCGCATCCACCACTTGGCTAACTTGTTTTGGGGTTCCTTCCTGGTCTGAGTTCACTGCCCACAGATAAAGCTCTTTCATGCCATAATCACGGGTCAGATAGGAAAATGCGCCCTCACACGTCACCATATAGCGATTGTTCTCTGGCAGCACCGCAAGGTTTTTTCGCAGGGTTTGGTCAATTGCCTTGATTTGGTCACTGTAAGCTGAGGCGTTGGCATTGTAGGTTGCCGCATTTTTAGGATCTAGCTCAACCAAGGCTTTGCGAATATTTTCCACATAGATCAACGCATTCTGAGGCGACATCCAGGCATGGGGATTAGGCTTGTTCTGATACGATCCTTCTGCGATCGACATCAGTTGAATGCCTGCTGTGAGAGTGACGTGCGGCACATCCTTAACATTGCCATAAAATCGTTCTGCCCACCGCTCTAGCCCCAATCCGTTGTCTAGAATCAGATCGACGTCTTGTGCTTTTGCTAGGTCGCTGGGAGTTGGTTCATAGTCGTGAATTTCAGCGCCTGGTTTAGTCAAAGATTCAACGATCGCCTTGTCGCCAGCCACATTCCGAACCATGTCCGCCAGCACAGTAAAGGTTGTCAAAATCACTTTTTTCTCTTGCTGGACTGGGTTCGTAGGCGACTGAGAGTTGGCGGCTGTATTCTGCTGAGGTGGTGCAGTTTGGGGAGTACATCCGCCCAACCAGAGTCCGAGCAACAACCCCAATAACACGGTGCAGGAGCCTTGCGTAACGGCGGACTGTCGGGTATGGCTAAACTTCCTCTCCATGTTCTTCACAGTTCTTTCACTTTCCAAAAATTAGCATAGATGCGAAAAAATGAAAAGATTATGAAAAATCTAGTCATCAATAAGGTGTGAGGTTAGCGTTCCCCCGGTTTTGACCTTTGAGTGACGAACGATCGCGGCTAAGAAGGACTCGTTTATGCCTCTGGGCTACTGAGACGATAGCCAATGCCATACACAGTTTCCAGCCAGTCTTTAGCCTCGACCACTTCCAACCGTTGCCGCAACCGTCGCACTAGTGTTGTGACTGCATTGCTTTCAGGTTCGCTGCCCCATCCCCATAGGGCTTTCTCAATTTGCTCATGGGAGAGGACTTGGCGCGGATGACGCAGCAAATATTCCATTAGTTGAAACTCGCGCCCCGACAGTTGAACCGTTTTGTGATGGCGCTCAATAATTAGATTGGTCAGATCTAGCTGTAGATTGCTGAGTCTGAGCGTGTCTCCTTGCCAAAGCGGGGAACGCCGCCCCAACGCCCGGACTCGCGCCAGTAGCTCGACGACATCGATCGGTTTAACGAGATAGTCATCGGCCCCGGCATCTAACCCTGTTACCTTATCAACAGTGGTATCTTTTGCGGTCAACATCAGAACTGGAGACGTTTTACCTGCCTGCCGATACTGGCGGCAGAGTGCCACTCCGCTAACATGAGGCAGCATCCAATCTAAAATCAGCAAGTCATAGGATTTGTCAGTCAGCAGCCATTGCGCTGTCTCACCGTCCTCAACCGCATCTACCGTGTGTCCCGCTTTTGAGAGGGCAGTGCGGAGCGGTTCTAATTGCGCTGGGTCGTCTTCAGCCAGTAAAATTAGCATGTTGCTCTGAATAGTCTTTGCCTTTCATCCTAAGTGGAAGTCCTGGTAGAAGTCCTGCGATCGTAAGACTCTGTGCGAATTTCTGAAGGGCTGGGCAAAGCTAATTGCACTCAATTCATGCGCCAGCAGTTCACGTTTTACAGTTTGCGCCTATTAAAGTCGGCGTTTTGGCTACTTCCTGCCCTTGGCTTCGTGACGTGGGCAGCGAGTGGGGTGGGACTCGATTGGGTACTGAGCCAGGCATACCCCATGAAGAAAGCAGTACAGCTTACCGCATCTCCATCACCAACCGTTAAAGTGGTATCGATCAACGTGAGCGTGAATCAGAAGAAAGATCGCTCAACGGTCGTAGTGAACACGATAGGTTCATCGCTGAAAACGCTAAAATTTGAATTTCCGGTAAGCAATGATGAGCAGCTTGAAGCCGCGATCGCGCAAGAATTAGGAGTGTCGCGATCGCAAGTGAAGCGATTGATTCGCCAATCAGTAAAGTAGCGATTAGGGATGAATCAAACGGGCATAATGTTGACATCTTCCTGTCATAACTTCTGTTCAAAATAAAGATAAAACTTCTTTGAATTCTATTCATTACAATGCGTCTCATTACAATGCGTCACCTGTCTTCCCTTCAAAAATCGATCACTACAGCATCGCTTTGGACTGCAACCGTGGTAGGAGGTGTGTTTGCAACTCAAGGGTTATCCACTCAATTGTCACAGATGAGTTCTACACAGATGGGTCATACGTCGATGCAGTTAACCCAATCTCGTCCTACATTAGACGACTCAGAATCAGGGAATCGCGATATGCCCTTGGTTGCTATTGCTGTTGCAACAGGGGTAGCTGTAGTAGGTGTCAAAGCCGCTCAATCGTCTCACGTTAAAAATAAGTCTCAGTCATTTCAGCCTTCTGCCGTTCGTTTTGCTCAAGCAAGCCGCCCGCTGCAACGCAAGCTCCTGACTCTCGTGCATGACGATCAAAAGGTCGCCGATCGCTTGTTAACTCAAACAAAACTTCATCATCCAGAGCGTTCTATCGACTGGTGCGCTGAAAAAGTGATTTACGATCTGAAGCGCGATCGCCACTAATAAATAACAGTGGATATCGTCAGGTCTGCCAGGTCGTTCAAAAGATGGCGGTGTTGCATAATAGAGGATGATGCATCAAGGAGGATTCCTGA
>NZ_JCACKG010000126.1:0-8626 GCF_059505265.1 Myxacorys chilensis
GCTGAAACCACACTCCTCCAGTATCGCAAAATCCACACGTCTAGAACACGACCAATTTGCACCAAGTTTCCAATTTCAAGTAGCAACCGTCGAGCTTTGAACTCGGAACTCTAGGCTTTGAACTTGGAACGTGAGGCTTTGAACTCGGAACGTGAGGCTTTGACCTTGAAACTCCAAGCTTTGAACTCGGAACTTCAAGCTTTGAACTCGGAACGTGAGGCTCGAAACTCGGAACTCCAAGCTTTGAACTCGGAACTCCAGGCTTTGAACTCGGAACCTCAAGCTCGGAACTCGGAACTCCAGGCTTTGAACTCGGAACTCCAGGCTTTGAACTCGGAACTCCAGGCTCGGAACTTCAAATTTGGAGTTCACGATTAGAGTGCTGACAATCGAATGCCCCCATCCCCTACTAGGGAATGGAGGCACTCTTGCACATCTGCAACCGTAACCCAATTAAGCGAGCCGTTTTTCCAGATATTGACCGATCATCTGTTGTTCGCCCAAGCGCGAAATAATCGTCTGACGGGTGCGATATTTATCACCCACTAATTTCAATTCTTCTTCAAACACAGAACCCTGATACTCTGTCCGTAAGCATAGTGTGTCAGGATTAGTGAAATAAAATCCAGCCGTTACTGGTTTAGGGGTCGCAAAGCCGCGATCGCGATATAGCATCGACCCAATGACGCCAAACAACGTTGAGCCTTTCGACTCTTTGCGTCCCGACACCGAATTTTCGCTGTCCCAAGTCACCGCCGCTCCGCACGTCATCGCATCAAGATCCTCCAATCCGTGCAGTTGAGCTAACCGAATTAATTCAGGACAGCCTGGCTCTAAAAAGCGAGCCGTGATCAGGCTGTTCATTTCTTTAACTTCGCCATCAGGCAAGGTGTAATATCGCCGCTCAGAGCGCCACTGCCCCGCTGAACGTCGAAAGAAATCAGCAATCAGAACATCGTCTGTTTTAGAAGAAAAATCTAGGGATATCACGAGAACCGCTCCTGAAAGATCGTAAGAGAGAGTAGTGAATCGAGCAGTAAACTTATGCACAAAACATAGCCACCTGCACAACCTAAGCGATATATTGTAACGTTTATTAATATACTTCTAAATTTTCAAACCATCAACGCACCAGAGGATGAAGTTTCTGTCTGTCATGATAGAGACAAAACATCTCACCTTTAACTCAGATCAGAATCGATGCACGTTTTAGAAGTTCAGTCTCTTCAGAAAAGCTATCGCTCGTCCGGCAAAGTGGTCGAAGCGGTGCGAGATGTTTCCTTCAGCATTTCTGCTCAAGAGGTGCTGGCGTTTTTAGGGCCGAATGGAGCCGGGAAAACGACCACAATTAAGATGATCGCCGGGTTGATTGTGCCCGATCGCGGCTCGGTCGATATTGCCGGACGCGATCCGCACCGCAATTCGAGGGCGCTGCGATCGCTCGGAGCCGTTCTCGAAGGCAACCGCAATATCTATTGGCGACTCACGCCCGAAGAAAATCTGGAGTATTTTGGCGTATTGCGGGGGTTGAGCGGTCGTGTGGCACGGCAACGGGCACGAGGATTACTCGATCGCTTTGAGTTGTCGCACAAACGCAAAACTACCGTTCAAACGCTGTCGCGAGGAATGCAGCAAAAGCTAGCGATCGCGGTTGCCCTGATTCACGAACCCCAGCTGCTGCTGCTCGATGAACCCACCTTGGGACTCGATGTAGAAGCAACACAGACAGTCAAACAATTGGTGAGAGAAATCGCGCAAGAAGGACGAGCGATTTTATTAACAACGCACCAATTAGATTTAGCAGAAGAGTTGTCGGATCGGGTGGCAATTATCAATAAAGGAAAAATTGTCGCGCAAGAAAGCACAGCTGATCTAATTCGTCAATTCTCTGGAACGGTCTACCAGATTGAATTAGAGGAAGAAATAAACCGGAGTTTTTTGGAGGTTCTTGGACAAGAGCGGACTACAAAACTTCAGTCGCTCGGCGCAATCCTTGAGGGCGATCGCATTTACGTTCGTGAAACTGAACTGTTGTATCAAGCGTTAGAGATTTTGAACCCGCTTGCGATCGCTCGCATCGAAAAAGATCAAGCTAATCTAACTGACATTTTCTTAAAATTTATTCGTGAGGAGCATCATGCTTGAGCTATTTATCGCCCAACTCAAGTGGAGTTCGATTCAATACCGACGCTATGCCAGCGAAGCGATCGGCGGCGTTATCGCTCTAACCGCAACGTTTTATGGACTATTTCTCAGTGCTAGCTATATTGGTGGCGGCGGTGTTCAGTTTGGCGATCGCTTAGATTCGGTGATCGTTGGTTATGTTCTTTGGTCGCTGGTAATCTTTATTATGGGGGGCATTCCTGGCACATTGCAGCGCGAAGCTCAAGTAGGAACCTTAGAGCAACTGTTTATTTCGCCGTTCAATGCTACTCAAATTCTGTTGTTTAGAGCGATTGGCGATCTAATCATTCAGACGTTTCTCATTTCAATCGTTCTGTTTGTTATTATGCTGACCACTGGACGTTGGCTATCCTTTTCTCCAGCGTTGATTCTGCCATTTATAAGTGTTGTGCTAGGCGCGTATGGCATCGCCTTTGCAGCGGGAGGATTAGCGTTGATTTTTAAAAGCATTCAGCAATTGTTAGGTATTTTCAACTTTGCGCTGCTATTTTTACTCACGATTCCAACTGAGACTTGGAGCGGGACTCAGCAGGTGTTGGGATGGATTTTACCCATGACGACAGGAGCGGGATTGTTGCGAGATCTAATGGCGCGATCGCAGTCTTTAGACCTCTCCCTGCTTGGATTAGCGCTGGCAAATGGATTGATTTATTTCGCGATCGGCGTCACTTTATTTCGATGGGCTGAGCGAGAAACCAAGCGTAGAGGCAAACTCGCGGGATATTAAGGTTTTGATCTCAACCCTAATCCACTCTATAGTGGAGCGCACTTTGCCAGTATCAATCTGAAAAATACTGGCTTAAGTACGCAATGAGTAGTTTCTTAGTTTCCACTAGAATTTGTTGCCGGAAACTGTGATCGCGAGTCAGCGACAGAATCTCCAGCACGCTTGCCACCTCAACGCTCACCGTCGCAATTAGATCTCGTTGACCTGTCTCTAGTAAAGGATTACGGACTTCAAAAAAATCTGATAGCTGCTGTACGATTTCTTGGTTAAAAGCTGTATCCATCGTCAGAATCTCTGTAGTAAGCAAGCGAGATTGAACAAATACGGCTCGGTATCCAGGATTGTCTACAACGAATTGATCAAAAGCATCAATCAAATGATTAATGTAGTCCTCAAGCGGCAGGTGAACGGTTTCATCGGTATGCAGGGCTGCAAATAGTTCCCTTAACTGGTTGAAATAGCGATCGGCTAAGGCATGAAAGATCGCTAACTTGTCCGGAAAGAAGCGGTATAGCCCGCCGACCGAAGTATCTGCTCGCGCTGCAATGTCATCGGCTGTCACAGCATCGTACCCAACTTCAGCAAATAATTCTGCTGCGGCATCCAAAATTCGGTCAAACCGCTCTCGACTTCGCGCTTGTTTTGGGAGTCGCCAACGAGGTTCTTGAGGTTCTTGATCAGAGGTTTTAGCCATATCAGAGTTTCAGCCATTGCTCAAATTCGAGTTGACAAACGCGAGGTTGTTCTCGTATCTTGAAATTGCGAGGTCAATCTCGCGTTTTTAGTTTACTTCACTTTTATTGGAGGAAACGATGCAAGCTGTAACGAAGGAAGTAATGACGGAGAGCCGCGATCGTCGCATCTCCTACGGGTTCTTTTTCGGCATGAGTTTTCTGATCTGGTTGACGGCAACGGTGGTACTACGGTTGTGGGGACACACCTTTTTTATTCCCGATAGCAATTTGAGCATGGTCAGTAGTTTTCTGTTCTCCCTAACCTGTCTACCACTGTTGGTGTACGCGATTTTTCAGTGGAAAAAAGTACCACCGTATCAGCGCCAAGAGGCTGCCATTTGTTTGGCAATTCCAGGAATGCTGCTGGATGTTGTGACGACCTACTTTTTCGCCCAGGCTTTTCCCAATGTCCTACCGACTGCCGATGGTGTGTTTGGCGCATGGCTGCTGTGGGGATACGCGATCGTCTTGTTAACGGGCTTGATTACTAGCCGTAGCAAACAACAGATTGTCTAAGAGCGTGTAGATGCTAGCAGGAGGAGCTTTAAGAATGTCATTTTTGGGTAATCTTGTCGCGATCGCAGCAATCGATAGTCTTAACCCAACGGCAACTGCAATGCAGGTTTATTTATTAACAACTCCCAAACCTGTTGTGCGATCAGTCGCTTTTATTGCTGGCATCTTTTTATTGTATTGGACGGTTGGTGTGCTAGCGACCTTTGGGTTGACTCAATCGATCACATCCGTGTTTGGCGCTCTGGGTTGGTGGCTGTATGTCATTCAGTTTGTTCTGGGAATTACCTTACTTTGGGTGAGCTATACGCTTAATCCATTTCACTCAAATCGATCAAAAAATCAACCTCGTTCGCTACATCCAAGTTCGCTACATCCGATTCGGAGCTTTCTGTTGGGAATGAGCATCACGCTTTTAGAAGCTCCCACAGCCCTTCCCTATCTTGCTGCGATCGAACGTCTTGCTCGTGCTCAGTTAAGTCTGCTTCATTTTGCAGTAATTTTGGGCATCTACAATTTGGTTTTCGTCGTCCCCTTAATTGGGCTACTCTGCATCTACCTCACACTGCAAGAGAAAAGCGCCAAAGTATTGCGACAAGTTAGCCAAGCGATCATTAAGTGGTCACCTAAGGTTCTGCAAATACTGCTGTTTGGAATGGGTACTTTGCTCGTAGCGGACTGCATTGCTTATGCTCTAAGTCGTCCACTTCTATAGCGATGACCAACCTAGCGGACTGTCGAAAACGGCTTATAGTGTTGAGAAATCTCTAGCAGTCGCTGACTAGGAACGCGCGATCGCATCTCTATCTATTGCGATCGCTTTGATTAGCAGAGCAATCTGCTTTACATTTAGACACAAAGAACTCATAAATGGGTAGTATGAAGATTCTTCGCATTTTGACGCTGCAACCTTTGAAGTGAAGGAGCGTTAAAGAGCGTGATTCACTTCTGCCAACTCAACCTCACAACTCAGTTCCCTGTTTCCGAAGGCTGCTATGAGTGCTAAATCGTTTTTGAAGCCAACTAGCGTACGACTGGTTCTAATTGGCTCTGCTATCTCCTTAGCCCTCGCTGGCTTCGGCATTTTTTCCTACGTCAATCGTCCTTCACCCCCATCAGATCCTCCAACGTCTGCGTCCCCAGTCCCCGACGCGATCAGCGCTTTAGGACGGCTAGAACCTGAAGGCGGCGTTCTCAAGATTGCGGCTCCGGCTGCCACGTTTGGAGGCAGTGTTGGCGGGTCACGAGTGGCGCGAATGCTGGTCAAAGAAGGCGCACAGGTCAAAGCCAATCAGCCCTTAGCGGTGATCGATAACTATGATTCTCTCGTGGCGTCAGCCATGCAAGCAGAAGCCCAAGTCAAAGAAGCTCAAGCCCAGCTTGCACAGGTTCAAGCGGGAGCAAAGCAAGGCGATATCAACGCGCAACGTGCCACCGTTTTGAGGGTAAACGCCGAATTGCCAAAGGCAGAGGCAGATTTTCAGAGAGCCGACGCCGAATATCGCAAAGCAAAATGGGACGCCGAGCGCTATCAGCAACTGTTTCAATCTGGGGCGATTCCAGAATCAGAGTTGCGCGATCGCGTCCTGACGCTAGAAACGAAAGAAAAACAGCGACAGCAAGCTCAACAAGCGATCGCGCAGGCAAAGCTCGAACTTGAAGGTGCAAGACAAACCCTCAATAGCGTGTCAGAAGTCCGTCCTACTGATGTGCAGCAAGCCGAAGCTAAGGTTCAAGTCGCGATGGCAACGTTGCAGAAAGCGAAAGCAGATTTGAACAATGCGATCGCGCGTGCGCCCGTCGATGGTCAGGTACTCAAGATTCATGCTGACCCCGGAGAAGTGATTGGCGATGACGGCATTTTAGATCTCGGTAAAACGAGCCAAATGTATGTGGTGGCTGAAGTGGATGAAACCTACATCGGTAAGGTGAAGGTTGGGCAGCGTGCCAAAATTACAGGCTATGCGTTTCCGGGTGAGATCGAGGGAACAGTGGAACGGGTTGGATTGCAAGTGAGCAAAAACGCTGTTCTCAGTACCGATCCGGTCGAGAAGACGGACACTCGCATTGTCGAAGTCAAAATTCGGCTCGATAACAGTAGCGCGGTTGCGGGACTGAGTAATTTACAGGTTAAAGTCGCCATTGACGATGCTTAGATGCCCAATAGACGATCGCGCTTTCAACGGGAAGACTCAAACGATTTGAACCCTCGGTTCCATTAACCCATGTTCGCTATTCCTCTTGCCTGGTTACAACTAAAGCGTGAAAAAATCCGGCTACTCGTTGCCTTAGCGGGTATCGGTTTTGCCGTGATTCTAATGTTCTTGCAGCTTGGCTTTCAGGATGCTTTATTCGATAGCGCCATCACCTTCCATCGCAATATTGAAGGTGATATTTTTCTGGTCAGTCCCCAGTCAACCTCTCTAATTGCGATGAAGAGCTTTCCAGAGCGGCGACTTTATCAGTCGCTTGGCTTTTCTGGAGTGAAATCGATCAGTCCCATTTATATTGGCTTCGGGATTTGGAAAAATCCCTTTTGGGAAGGTCCGCCAACGTCTCAAACTCGAAGTATTTTAGTGATCGGCACTGTTCCCGGAGATAATATTCTCTCTCTGCCAGGGATTGATGAACGCCAAGCACAACTTCGTCTAGCAGACGTTGTTTTATTTGACAGCGCTTCTCGGGCTGAGTTTGGTCCCGTCCCTGCCAAGTTCGAGGCACTGCAAGCGGGCGATTCACCAATTAGAACCGAGGTAGAAAGCCGCCGCATCGAAGTCGGTGGAATCTTCACGATGGGGGCATCATTCGGCGCAGATGGCAACTTGATCACAAGCGATCTCAACTTTCGTCGCATTTTTGCTTCGCGTCAGAAAGACTTGATTGATATTGGTGTGATTCGGCTGGAACCGGGTGCAGAGTTGCTAACCACGCTAGAGCGCTTCAAACAAAATTTGCCAGGAGAATTGAGGATCGATCCAAAGAAAACTCCTGAGCAAGCGAAAGAAGATTTTGTTGTCGGGGATGTGCGAGTGTTATCGAAAGCAGCATTTGTGGCAGTCGAGCAAAACTACTGGAAAGAGAGCACCGCGATCGGCTTTATTTTTACCCTCGGAGCCGCGATCGGGTTTGTGGTCGGAACGGTGATTGTCTATCAAATTCTCTACACCGATGTTGCCGATCACTTAGCCGAATACGCCACGCTGAAAGCGATGGGATATCGCAATCGCTATCTCTTGTCGGTCGTGTTTCAAGAAGCGATCATCCTATCGATCATGGGATTTATCCCAGGTTATATTCTCTGCATTGGGCTTTACACTCTGACTCGCAATGCGACTGCCCTGCCGATCGCGATGACTCTAGCCCGGAGCATCACCGTGTTGTGCCTGACTGTTTTGATGTGTAGTATTTCGGGCGCGATCGCGGTTCGCAAAGTCCAACAAGCTGATCCTGCCGACATTTTCTAAGTTGCCGCTTTTAAGTTGCTGTCATGTCAGACATTCCTTCAGACATTCCTATTGTTGAAATTCAGAACGTCAATCACTCGTTTGGTTCGGGGCGGTTGCGGAAGCAGATTTTGTTCAATATTAACGCCACGATCAAACCAGGCGAAGTCTTGATCATGACCGGACCATCAGGATCAGGTAAAACAACTCTGCTCACTCTAATTGGAGCATTGCGCGCGACTCAAGAGGGCAGCCTCAAGGTGCTGGCTCAAGAACTGAGAGACGCGCCAGAGAGCAAACTCGTCGAATTGCGCCGCAACATTGGTTATATTTTTCAGGCTCATAACCTGCTGAATTCGCTGAAAGCTTGGCAAAACGTGCAGATGTCGGTCGAACTACACCCAGAGGTGTCTAAGCAGGACTCCCGTGCAATGGCAGAAGAAATGTTAGCGGCGGTAGGGCTGCGAGAGTGGGTCAACTACTATCCCAGCGAACTCTCAGGCGGACAAAAACAGAGAGTTGCGATCGCGCGTGCCCTTGTCTCTAAACCCAAACTCGTCTTGGCGGACGAACCAACCGCTGCGCTCGACAAAAAATCGGGTCGCGATGTGGTGGAAATTATGCAGCGCTTAGCGAAACAGCAAGGCTCTGCAATCATTCTTGTGACTCATGACAATCGAATTCTAGACATTGCCGATCGCACGTTACACATGGAAGATGGATATTTAACGTCTCTCGATGCTGCTCCGCTCTAGTGGTCTCTCGGAGTGATATTGAGGGATGAGAGGGCAGTCTATGTAGACCTGTCGTTGGACTTGGAGTTGAAGCTGATCAGCAGGTTTACAACATTGCCGAATGAGAGATGAAACGAAGATAACGTTACTTCATCCCTCCTCGCAAAGCCGACCGAAGGCTGCCCTCATCCGTACCTCGACCAAGTACTAGTGGCCAGTCGTCACGTAAAAAGAAAGGTAACTACTCAGGCTGAAGATTCAGGGAAATGGGACGTCCTAGAAATAGCTGTT
>NZ_JCACKG010000127.1:0-8550 GCF_059505265.1 Myxacorys chilensis
CGGCTAAACCACAGGGCTGATGATTTCCGGTCTTATTTAATCCACGATCCTAAGCTTGCCAGCCCAAACAATACAACCGTTGAGCCAGCTAGTCCTGAGAGACGCTTTACAGCTTGAAGCATTGGTTTTACTCCTGAGGTAATATTTTGAATCACTCTAGAGGACGCTTGATTCCTTGTCAAACCTGCGATCGCTGCTAATCCGAAAATTTTTGGATCAGCAGCAAGGCGAGTGACACCGATCTACTAGAATGACTGTTTGGGGAACGTCTTGAAAGGATGAAGGACGCCTGCACTCCGCAAGAAGGGACGCCTGTGGCAACACTAGCACAAGGAATGAGTCCTACCCCTTAGTCCGCTCCGCCCCTCATCTCCTCTCATCCAACACCTCTCATTCAACAGCAGTAGTTATGCCCAAGGTTCTTGTTTCCGATCCCATCGATCAAGTGGGAATTGATATTCTCTCGCAGGTTGCCCAAGTCGATGTCAAAACTGGGTTGCCCCCTGAGCAACTCGTGCAGATCATTCCAGACTATGATGCGCTCATGATTCGGTCTGGAACCCGCGTCACAGCAGACGTAATCGAGGCGGGCACGAATCTCAAAATTATTGGACGGGCAGGGGTCGGCGTTGATAACGTTGATGTCCCGGCAGCGACCCGACGTGGTATTGTGGTCGTCAACTCTCCAGAAGGCAATACGATCGCAGCCGCAGAACACACGCTGGCGATGATGATGTCTCTATCGCGCTACATTCCTGCCGCTAACCAATCGACTAAAGGTGGCAAGTGGGATCGCAAAAGCTTTACCGGAAACGAGGTCTACAACAAAACTTTAGGGGTCGTTGGACTGGGCAAAATTGGTGCGCACGTCGCCACCGTTGCGCGAGCGATGGGCATGAAACTATTGGCATACGATCCCTTCGTGTCGGTTGAACGGGCAGAACAGCTCAATTGCCGATTGGTCGAACTCGATATGCTGTTTCAAGAATCGGATTACATCACGCTGCATATTCCGAAGACGCCAGAGACTGCAAACTTGATCAATGCCGATGCGATCGCACGCATGAAACCGACCACTCGCATCATCAACTGTGCACGAGGAGGCATTATCGATGAGCAAGCCTTAGCGACAGCTTTGGCAGAAGGAAAAATCGCGGGAGCCGCCATAGACGTATTTAGCTCCGAACCATTAGGAGAAAGCCCGCTCACGTCATTGGGCAAAGAAATCGTCCTCACCCCCCACTTAGGGGCTTCCACCGAAGAAGCGCAAGTCAACGTCGCGGTTGATGTTGCCGAACAAATTCGCGATGTTCTGCTCGGACTACCCGCCCGATCGGCAGTCAACATCCCTGGTTTGCGTCCTGATCTATTAGAGCAACTCAAACCCTATCTACAGCTTGCAGAGACGTTAGGAAATCTTGTCGGTCAGCTTGCAGGCGGACGGATCGAATCACTCAATATTGGCTTGCGCGGAGAATTGGCGACCAATCAAAGCCAGCCGATCGTGATTGCCGCCTTAAAAGGGTTGCTATCTCACGCTTTGCAAGAACGAGTCAACTATGTAAATGCCAGCATCGAAGCAAAAGAACGAGGAATTCGCGTCATCGAAACTCGGGATGCGTCGGTCAAGGACTATGCGGGTTCCTTGCAATTGACGGCAAAAGGCTCTCTTGGTGAGCATTCTGTAACCGGGGCGTTGCTCGGCGACAATGAAATCCGGATCACCAGCTTAAATGACTTTCCGATCAACGTTCCACCCAACCGCTATATGCTGTTTACCCTGCACCGAGACATGCCGGGAATCATTGGGAGTATCGGCTCGTTACTCGGTGGCTTTAACGTCAATATTGCCAGTATGCAAGTCGGTCGTAAGATCGTTCGCGGGGATGCCGTCATGGTTCTCAGCATTGATGATCCCTTGCCCGAGAACATCTTAAACGAGGTGAAGAAGGTTTCAGGTATTCGAGATGCCTATACTGTGACGTTATAAAAAGGGATGAGGGATGAGGGATGAAGGATGAAGCATGAGAGAATTAAATCTTTCATCCCTCATCCCTTTTGCTCGCTCTATGTCAAACAGTTGGTGGGAAATTCAAGTCCTCTGCGATGCGGCACTAGATGAACTGGTCTACTGGCGACTCGATGATTTCGGTTGCCGAGGAACATCAAGCCAACTGACCGGCTCGTCGTGCTTGGTTGCAGCTTACTTGCCTCAGCAAAAAGCGCAGCTATTAGATCTGTCTGCTCTATCACTGTGGATCCGCCAAGATGCCTTGTGCGCCGAATTGCCGACTCCGATCGTGCAGTGGGGACTGATTGATGAGGAAGATTGGGCGAGTAGCTGGAAAGTGCATTGGCAGCCGCAAGAGATTGGCGATCGCTTCTTAATTAATCCGGCGTGGCTACCTCAACCAAAGACGCAAGATCGCCTTGTTCTACAGTTAGAACCCGGCGTTGCGTTTGGCACTGGCGATCATGCCACCACTCAGCTTTGCCTAGAAGCGCTAGAAATGCGCCTTGGCGAAAATCCTCAACATGTGGTTTTGGCGGATGTTGGCTGCGGATCAGGAATTTTGTCTGTCGGAGCTTTATTGCTAGGCGCGAAAAAAGCCTACGCCGTAGATACTGATCCGTTAGCAGTAAAAGCAACGCAAGAAAATATCATTCTGAATCAAATCGATCCACGAAAATTGATTGTGAAAGAAGGAAGCGTTCAACAGCTAGCAACAATGCTGGCTGAACCCGTAGATGGATTGGTGTGCAATATTTTGGCAGAAGTGATCATTGACTTAATTCCTCAGTGGAATCCACTGGTTAAAGCTTCAACATGGGCAATTTTGAGCGGAATTCTGATAGAACAAGCGAAACCTGTCGCTGACACTTTAGAAGCGAATGGTTGGATTGTTGCAGCGCTGTGGAAACGTGGCGATTGGTGCTGTTTGAATATTCGGCGATCGTAAAGATCGTCTCAACTGCTTCACTAATCCATTTGGGCTGGACTTCGCCCGCGCGGAACATTTTTAGACTTATCTTCAGACTTCTGAATGAAGCATTGCTCCTAATGGGTTCGATCATCGCCACCGATTGAGGGATGACCGTGCAGTGACGGTTGCCCTCCATCGGTCAGGAACTAGGCAATTTCTTCAGAGTGACGGGCGCTAATCACAAGCTCTCGCCCGTACATTTTTCGTCCAACTGCTTCTGCAATTGGCTCTAGGCTGCGAACCAAGGCGGCCATATCTTCTAGGGAAAGAGCTTGCCGCGCATCGGACACTGATTTTTCGGGTTCGGGATGGCATTCGATGATCAGTCCATCGGCTCCACATGCGATCGCGGCTCTCGACAAATCAGCAATCAGTTCTCGTTTGCCTGCCGCATGGCTAGGATCAACCAGAATCGGTAAATGAGTGATTTGACGCAGGGCTGCCACTGCGCCCAGATCCAACACATTACGCATGTAGGGATCGAAACTGCG
Organism: Myxacorys chilensis; assembly: GCF_059505265.1. NCBI lineage: Bacteria > Bacillati > Cyanobacteriota > Cyanophyceae > Leptolyngbyales > Leptolyngbyaceae > Myxacorys > Myxacorys chilensis. Next base: position 3,476 of record NZ_JCACKG010000127.1, read on the forward strand.
AATGCCCCGCTCACACAGCACAACCTGGGAATTGCCATGACTAGCAACGTATTCTGCCGCCATGACAAATTCTTCGATCGTCGCCGCCAGTCCGCGTTTGAGCAGAATCGGTTTACTCGCCTGTCCTAACGCTTTTAGCAAATCAAAGTTTTGCATATTGCGGCTGCCAACTTGCAGCATATCGGCATAAGCAGAAATCTCTTCGATCTGCGAAATCGCCATCACTTCTGTCACCACAGGTAGGTCATAGCGTTGCCGTACTGAGGCGAGAATCTCTAATCCCTCAATCCCCATGCCTTGAAATGCGTAGGGCGAGGTGCGCGGTTTGTAAACGCCGCCTCGAAGCGCTTGAATGGGAGCCGACTTGAGATGTCGAGCGACGGTTTCCATTTGGCTTAGACTTTCGACCGTACAGGGCCCACCAATAATTACGACTTCTTCGCCGCCAATCGAGACGAGATCGGAGAGCGGCACGATCGTTTTGTGAGCAGAATTGAGCTTTGTGACTAGGGGTGCGCCTTGCATTGGAATGACTCCTTTAAGAGAAGGTTGGTGAATAACAAAAAAGCCTGGAACCGATTGAGTTCCAGGCTGAAGAATTTCATGTAGAAATCTCACCCAGAACTGGTTTGGGTCCAGAAAAAGCTAAAAAACCAAGGGGTGAGGGGGAGCATGGGAGGGATGAAGGATGAAGGGGAGAGGGGAGTGTAGGGCAAATCTTCAAGCCATTAAAAAACCGCAGATGCGACTCTGCGGTTCACCAGGCGAAGACAAGCTTCATTCACGCCAGGTGAACCGCCTCTCGCCAAAAAAAGTAAAAGTAGGATGGGCTGTAGTGCATTGGTCGAAAAAACTTTGGATCAGATGTTGATTACCTTGAACGTAGCAAAGGGGTTTAAGGAAGTCAAGTACCTCGTTGGGGGAGGCATGCTCAATCTTACGTAAAATGCCTTGTCTCAAAGTATTTTTTAAGACAAATGTCTATTTTAATCACGCAGCACTACCGGCCTGTAGTATGACAAGGCATCCGTTTTTAGGTCATCCCGTAGGATATGTTGAACTTCTTCCAATCCAGATCGCTTTTGGCATTCAACCCCGTTGTCATGGTGCTTCTTGCGTCAATCGTGGGGAGCATGACTCCAGTTACATCCGCTCAAGCCGCGACGCCGACCACCACGTGTGGCTTCAATTCCAACGCTGGAACTCCCAACCCATTAGGAATGCGGACGTTCGTTACTCTGACCGAAATGGACGGGAATACCACGTTTAAGTATGAACAGTTGCCAACGCCTGTTGGTGGAACGGTCGCCGCGACGATCGCATCAGAGCGACAACTGATCCTATACAAAACCAATGTTGCACAAGCGCGGCAACTATTCTTGAGCGATCCGAAGTATTACAACGAACTGCGGGGCTTTAGCAACGGCGACGGCTTCAAAGCGGTGAACGATACGTTAGTTTGCCAGTCTGCATCGGGATCTACTCCATCGCCAACGGGTAGCACCGTCGCAACTCTACCAAACGGCAGCTACCGCTTCTGGAATGGCAAAGCATCCGGGACGATTAGCGATGACCAACTCCTTAAGCAAGGCGGTGTCTTGTTTCTCTTGAATAAGCAAGGAAACCAGATCGTTGGAACGTTTGGGCAAATTGACAATGCCGGGAGTTGTGTGAAAGGTACAGTAAATGGCAACACATTCACAGGCATTGCTATTCCCTACGAGCCGTCGCCCGATCCTGCTAGTCGCTCCAACACCTCATTTGATCCGAGTGGATTCCTCAAGCTGGGTCGCTGGAAGAAAGTAGGAAATCAGAATCAGTATGAAAACTCTACGCTAGATCTCTCAAGGCTAAATCGAATCAACTTAGGACCACGTAAGCCGAGTAGCAGTTGCCCATAAAGATGAAAAGCAGTCGATCTAATTTAAGATCGACTGCTTTTTAGGACGCTTTTTATAAGCTAGAGCGGCAGACTACATCATGCCCATGCCGCCCATACCACCCATGCCGCCCATACCACCCATGCCGCCCATACCACCCATGCCGCCCATCGGATCCATTCCGGGAGCGCCAGCCGCAGCTTTGGGTTCAGGTTTCTCAACGACCAGCGCTTCAGTCGTTAGTACCATACCTGCGATCGAAGCCGCATCTTGCAGCGCCGACCGAACGACTTTAGCCGGATCAACAATTCCAGCCGCAATCAAGTCTTCGTAAGTGCCTGTCAAGGCGTTAAAGCCTTGGTTGAAGTCCATTTCACGCACTTTCTCGACGACAACCGAACCTTCTGCGCCCGCGTTGTCCGCAATTTGACGCAACGGAGCATCGAGCGATCGCACCACAATTTCAGCCCCGACTCGTTCTTCAGCGCTGAGGTTTGCCGCCATTGCTGTCACCTTTTCAGCAAGGTGAATCAGCGAAACACCACCACCGGGAACGATGCCTTCTTCAACCGCTGCTTTCGTAGCGTTGAGAGCATCTTCGATGCGGAGTTTGCGGTTCTTCAGTTCGGTTTCGGTTGCGGCTCCAACTTTGATCACTGCCACACCGCCTGCTAGTTTAGCGATGCGCTCAGAAATCTTTTCTTTGTCGTAGTCCGAATCGCTGCGATCGACTTCTTTACGCAGTTGCTCAACACGCTTTTTAACGTTCTCGCTGTTGTCGTTGTCAGACACGATCGTGGTGGCATCTTTGGTGATCGTGATTTTGCGAGCCGTTCCCAACATCTCAAGCGTAGCGGTGTCGAGGCTCATGCCGATCTCTTCAGAAATCACCTGACCGTCGGTGAGAACGGCGATGTCTTCGAGCATTTGCTTTCTGCGATCGCCAAATCCGGGTGCTTTGATGGCGGCTGCGTTCAAAACGCCGCGCAGACGGTTGACTACTAGCGTTGCTAGGGCTTCACCTTCAATGTCTTCGGCAACGATCAGCAACGGCTGACCCGCACGGGCAATCTTTTCGAGTACCGGAACGAGTTCTTGAATCGAGCTAATTTTCTTATCGCAAAGCAAAATAGCCGCGTTTTCGTACTCGACAATCAGCCGCTCAACGTCGGTGACAAAGTAGGGAGAAAGGTAGCCGCGATCGATTTGCATCCCTTCAACAATCTCCATCTCTGTCGCCAGGGATTTCGATTCTTCAACAGTAATCACGCCGTCTCTGCCGACTTTATCCATCGCTTGGGCAATCATCGCGCCCACTTCTTCGTCACCGCCAGAAGACACGGTGGCAACTTGTGCGATCGCATTGCCTTCAACGGGCTTTGCCGCCGCTTTGATTTCGGTTACAAGAGTTGCGATCGCTTTTTCAATGCCGCGACGAATACTGATCGGATTTGCTCCGGCAGCTACGTTTTTCATGCCTTCGCGAATCATCGCTTGGGCGAGAACGGTGGCGGTGGTGGTGCCATCGCCTGCCAAATCTTTCGTTTTAGAGGCAACTTCGCGAATCAGCGACGCGCCTGTATTTTCTAATGGATCTTCGAGTTCAATATCTTTTGCGATCGTCACCCCATCATTAACAATTTGAGGTGCGCCATACTTCTTCTCAAGCAGTACGTTCCGTCCGCGTGGGCCCAAGGTGACACGCACTGCATCAGCTAGGGCATTTACGCCCCGCTCAAGCGCTTGCCGGGACTCGTCGTTAAAGACAACAATCTTTGCCATAGTGAGTTTTGTCTCGCAGTTCTCCAATTAGATAATTTAGCACTCACAGCCTCCGAGTGCTAATGCTTTTCGGATCGGAAAACCGTATGTTCCTTGACTGATGCGTTTACCATCAAGTAACAGAATTGATAAATCAAGGTTGATTTATCGATTGGCGCTGCAAAAAGGTGGTGGTTCAATGTATGCGATCGTATCTCCTGAAAAAATTAATCTGCCCCCCGGAACGGTTGTACGCTTACTGGGAAACTGGCAAGACTATCTCGCGCTGACTCAACAACGAGGCGACGACAAATCGATTCCCCGCATCAAATACCGACCTGGAGAAATTTTGCTGATGGCTCCTCTCCCCGTACATGGCTTTGACGCGCATATATTGGCAACCATTGTGACTGTACTACTTGACCATTCTGAGGAGGAGTATCAAGCCTACACACCGATCACAATGAAGCTGCCAGAACAGAGCGGATTTGAGCCAGATTATTGTTTTTACATCGATAACTGGGCGGCAGTGACGGGTAAAGGTCGGATTGACTGGAGTGTTGAGCCCCCACCCGACTTAGTGATTGAAATCGACGTGACGAGTTACACCGATGTCAACGATTATCTGCCGTATCGTGTGCCGGAAGTTTGGTTGTTCAAGGCAAATGAACTAAGCATCCATGGTTTGCAGGACAACGCCTATGTGATTCAGTCCAGCAGCCGCTATTTTCCTGAGATCAACCTTTCTGAGATAGTTAGAGAGACATTGCAGACAGCGATTGATAGCAGCACTAGCACTGCAATTCGTACGCTACGTAAAAAATTGCAGGAAAGCACTTAAACGCTTGAAGGCAAATCTGACTAAGTTACAAAGCTCCATTAGAACGTTGCTACTGCGATCGCATTTTAGACAGTTGCAGTGATGCTAGACGCAAAATTGTGGTTAGGGTTGCTCTACAAACATCGCAGTTTAGAGGGGATTAAAGCGAAAGTCGGGAGGTTTAGGCTAAACCTCCCGACTTCATCGATTAACCTCACTTCATCTATTGATTAGCTCCAGAGGTTTGAGAAAAAGATCGCGACAATCCTTATCAACCTTACTTCCTCCATTGATTATCCCCAGAGGTCTGAGAGAAAGGTCGCGATGTTATTTATGTTTAATGGGACATACACATTATGTAGGGGAGGGGCATCCTGTCTGTAATTAGTGCTTTACCCAAGTGGATATGGGTTTTGAAGTTGTAGAGTTCAGCGTATTGAAAATCCTCAAAGTTCCGATTCAGGAACTTACTGGTCTTGCTGATCACTACTATCTTGCTGAAACTACAAATCTTTATAATTCTGTGGGCTGGAGTCCAAGTGGAATTGAGTTGCGAGGAGTGGTTAAGATATGAAATGACACCCAAAAATCGGACAGGGAGCTAAGAGTAGTAT
>NZ_JCACKG010000128.1:0-8510 GCF_059505265.1 Myxacorys chilensis
TTTATTTCACTGCCTTGCTGATTGAACTTCGCTGAAATGTCAACACAACCTAGATTCACGTCCTTAAAAAACTGTTAAACAAGCCTTTGGCCATACCCACCCCAACTTCAGTAGACTAGATGCTCTAACTTGAGCGGGTCAAACTTATCGAATCGCCTCGTTTAGCGCATAGCAAATTGGGGCTGGATGTGGCAAAGTGAGTTCAGCAAATGCGTCGATTTTTTGAACTTGGCATTTTCTGACTTGGCATACTACTGTCGAATTCGGATTGATGTGTCTGAAAAGGGATGCCTGCGGCAACGCTTCGCAACGGGGGATGAAAGAACGATTATCCTAACTTCATCCCTTACGGGACAAAGCAATAGTTTAGCCACACTTCAAGTTGCAAGAACGCTGTGCTGTTATAAGGCAAATTAATCAGCAATCTACTCTAGGCAATCTACTCCAGGCAATCTACTGTGCAGATGAGTTACCAAGAGCTTTTAGACCAAGCGCAGCACGCATCTCAGATTGAAGATTGGGCACTTCTAAACCAATGCTTGCAACAACTGTTGCTGGGCGAAGAAACCCCCACTGCCCAAGGCTCCTGCTTTACCGATTCTCAAACCGCTAGTCTTCTTGACCTGGTGTTTCAAGTTCTGAAGTTTGGTAGCTTTCAAGAGCGCTGGGAGATTGTCAAACTGTTTCCGGCATTTAGCATGAATGCTGGCGATTCGCAGGTTCCGAAGGTGATTGCGCCTCTCATTGATCTTCTTCAAGACGAAGACGCTGATCCTGACGCGCAATGGTTTGCAGTTCGCGCTTTGGGCGAGTTTAACCATTCACAGGTCATTATCGCTCTCATTGAAGTGCTAAAAACTTCTGACAATGAGGAACTCAAGGGGATGGCTGTAACCGCGCTTGCTCAGATTGGAAAACCGACCATTCCAGTGTTGGCGGAGTTGCTGAGTGACGATTCGACTCGCTTATTCGCCGTTCAAACCTTGGGGCACATTCGCCACTCTGAAACCGTTCCAGTCTTGCTAGGTATGGTGAACGATGCGGACGCGCAAGTTAGAGCGATCGCAGTCGAATCTCTGGGCAGTTTCCATTCGCCGCAGATTACAAACGCATTAGTCCAAGCGCTGAGCGATCTCGCGGCTCCCGTTCGACGAGCCGCCGTGTCTGCTTTAGGATTTTGTACGCCCGACGACATGGGTGACATAGACGTGGTGGCACATCTGCATCCTCTCTTGCGAGATTTGAATATCGAGGTGTGTTGTCAAAGCGCGATCGCACTGAGTCGGATCGGAACGGTAGAAGCAATCGAAGCGCTATCTGATGTCTTGCGATCGCCTCACACCCCGGAACGCTTATCGATTGAGATTACTCGTGCGTTGGTTTGGACTAATCAACTAGAAGCCTTAAACCAGATTCGTCAAGCATTAAGCGGGCTTGCACTGCCGGATGGAGTCCGGCTCGAGATGGTGACAGCATTAGGACGCCTTGACGATACCGTTCTCAAAGGTCTAGCAACGCAAATCTTACTTGATGTCTTAAATCAAAATTCTATTGCGACAACTGCAACCGCACGACAAGCGATCGCGCTGTCCTTGGGTCAGCTCAGCGATCCGTGTGCCATTAATCCGCTCATTCATCTCCTGGCTGATCCTGATATTGGCGTTCAACTGCATGTTATTTCTGCGCTCAAAATGATCAATCCAACAGTAGCTCACCAAGCGTTAGCAGATCTTTCTAAGACAGCACTGCCAGCAGAATTGAGGGAAGGGGTTGCGATCGCGCTTCAAGAATGGAATATTCATTCCGCTTAATTAAAGATTGGATGTACAATTAGCTCCACTCTAGAGGAAACGGTACTGTCAAGTTTCAACGAATTGTAGCGAGTGAATCAGCAATGCCCGACAAATCACAAACTGCAAATCGTCTTGTATCTATTCTTACTAAAGTGTGAATCTAAATCCGTTACAGTCACTGAAAAGGTGATTTTCATAACACATGCGATTAGAGCAGGTGCAGGCGTTTTTGGCCGTGGCGGATACGGGCAGCTTTCAGCAAGCCGCTCGAACGTGCAACGTGACTCAATCCACAATCAGTCGTCAGGTTCAAGGACTGGAAACTGAATTAGGATTGCCACTATTGCATCGCACCGCTCAAGCAAAATTAACCATTGCGGGAGAGCAATTTCTGCCTCGCGCTCGCCGGATTTGGCAAGAGTGGCAAAACGCCAACCGCGAACTCGAAGAGCTGCGCCTTGGTAAGCAGCCCGAATTGTGCATTGCTGCCATTCATTCAGTGTGCGCGTTTCATTTACCACCCATCCTGCAACGCTTCTGTCAAGAACATCCAGAGGTTCAACTGCGCGTCACATCGTTGGGCAGCGATCGCGCCCTCAAAGTTCTTAAAGATGGCTTAGTTGATGTCGCGATCGTCATGAACAATCGCTTTCTTACAACCAGTCCAGACCTGGTGGTGGATCAGCTTTACGACGAACCCGTCCGCGTGTTGATGTCAGCCGATCACCCCCTCACCAAGTTTGCTCAAGTACCGTGGTCAGAACTGGTGAAGTATCCCCAAGTGGTCTTCAAAGACGGCTACGGAATGCAGCGTTTAGTCCAAGAACAATTCCAACGGCAAGGCGCAGATCTCAAAGCGGTGCTCGAACTCAATACCCTCGATGCCTTTCGCGGGATTGTCAGACAAGGAGAACTGATTGCCCTTCTTCCCCAAGGGGCCATTCAGGATGTCCAGCACGACCCCACCTTGGCAATGCGTCCAACCAGCGATCCCTCACTGATTCGGCAGGTTGTTCTCGTCACAACGCAAGATCGGCTGCTGATTCCGCCGATTCGCCGCTTTAGAGCGCTGGTGCAAGATGTGATGGCCGCTCAAGGCTTTTTGTCAGAAAACTATCAAACCTTGTCATCAACTGCTCTTGCAGAACTTTAGGGAGTGGCCTGATCCGCTATACTGACGGATCCTATATTTGTACTGTTGGCAGAGCAATTGGCTCTGCTAAACTTCAAAGGATCGCGGGGCAAACTATGAGCCAGGCATTTCGAGAACTACTTAAAAAAGTCGGGAGTGGCCCCCACACCAGCGAAGACTTAACCCGTGCCGAATCAGCGGCTGCCACTCGCATGATGCTGCTGCAAGAAGCCACTCCTGCTCAAATTGGCGCGTTTATGATTGCTCACCGGATCAAGCGCCCTACCGGAGAAGAATTGGCAGGTATGCTAGATGCCTATGAAGAATTAGGACCTAGACTGCAATCGATTGAATCTGCCTATCCTGTAACCGTGATGTGCATTCCTTATGATGGGCGATCGCGGACCGCGCCGACCAGCCCGCTGACGGCTCTCGTCTTGGCTGCCGCAGGCGTTCCCGTGGTTCAACACGGCGGCGATCGCATGCCCACGAAAGAAGGTGTGCCCCTGATTGATCTTTGGCAGGGCTTAGGCGTCCGGTGGGAACAGTTAACCCTAGAGCAAGTTCACCAAGTGCTCCAAACCGTTCAACTCGGCTTTGTCTACCTGCCGACTCATTTTCCGTTAGCTCAAGGCTTGGTGACTTACCGGGAGGAAATTGGCAAACGTCCTCCCTTTGCAACGCTAGAACTGATGTGGTCGCCCTACGCTGGTGATGCTCATTTGGTGTGTGGATTTGTGCATCCGCCCACTGAGAAGATGTTCCAAGATGCCTTTGCGATGCGCGGAACAGAACGCTTCACGACAGTGAAAGGATTAGAAGGCAGTTGTGATTTACCGCGCGATCGCACGGCTATTATTGGCAACAAAAAGCCTCACTCTGAGTTCGATCGCCTACACTTAGTGCCTCGCGAGTCTGGTTTCGCTGCGAAAGAACTGCCGCTCACGCCAACTCCCGACCTGATTTCTCAAATAATCTCCGTTCTGCGGGGCGATCCCTCAGACTTTCAACAAGCTGCCCTTTGGAACAGCGGATTCTACCTTTGGCAGTGTGGCGTTTGCCCTAATTTAGAAACCGGATTCTCCACAGCAGCAGACCTATTGAGCCAAGGTATCGTGGCTCAGAAACTCAAGCAAGTGATTGCAACGGTAGATGCACTGGGTTCAGTGAAAGTGTGATGAGCGCACGGCAATCACTACACAGGCACAATCATGCCTTCTCGCGCCAAGATGCTGTTGGAATAGGCGGTTTGGACTTCTGCTTCAACGGCATCTAAGAAATCATCATCATGGTTCGGGTCGTGATGAAACATGATTACCTTCTTCACTCCTGCTGCTTCCACCACTTTTAAGGCGTGCTGCCAAGTCGAGTGTCCCCAGCCTTCTTTAGACGCCTTCGGATCGTAGTATTCGTCGTCGGTGTAGCAAGCATCGTAAATCAACACGTCCGCGTTGCGAGAGAGATGCACGACATCTTCATCAATGCGATCGGGATAATGCTCGGTATCTGTAGCATAGACAACGGTCTTTCCTTGCCACGTCACTCGGTATCCGAGCGCCGTGTTGGGATGATTCAATGGGCCTGTTTCGATCTCGATGTCATCCAATTGAACGGTATCTCCCGGCATTAAATCAGTGAACTTCATCTCCGACTGCATCACTTGCATGGGAACCGGAAAATTAGGATGATGCATCTGATCGCTCAGTCGTTGCTTCATGCCTGCTCCGGTCGGTGCGATGCCACCATAAATGTGGAAGCGATTGCCTGGAATGAACGCTGGCACAAAAAATGGAAAGCCTTGAATGTGATCCCAATGGGAGTGGGAGAAAAACATGTACGCTTCAACCGGCATTTGCTTGAGCAATTGCTTACCCAAAACTCGCAATCCGGTTCCTGCATCGAAAATCAGGCGTTTTCCACCGACCCGCATTTCGACACAGGAGGTATTGCCGCCGTAACGTACCGTATCGCTACCAGGGACAGCAATACTTCCTCGGACGCCCCAAAATTGAATCAAAAAGTCTGAAATTTGGGTCATATCTAACTCTAAGCTGGTTTCAGGCGTTTACTGAATTGACGAATAGGGTTCGGGAGGGTGGCATTAGCATCGAATGCCTTATCCCTAAACAGAATAGATGATGTGCCATGAATTGCCAGCGATTAGCGCAGAGCGCAACTCCTCAAAGGAAACGCGGCTAACGCACGGCGTTGTTAGCCTTTATGCTACCCATTTCGGTTTGATCGATACCAATAATAGTTGTATTTTTCTACATAAAAATAAGGCCTGGGAGTAACCCCAAGCCTTTTCGGTTTGCTATGGATTGAAGTCTAGTTAACTGCTTTGATGCATTGTTCAACGAGAGGCATGACTTTATCTACGTCTTGCCAACCTAAAATTTCAGTGACTTTCTTCTCAAGATTTTTGTAGCTTCTGAAGAATTCAGCGATTTCCTCTAAGCGATGAGGGGCAACGTCATTGAGCGACTTCACATTGACGTAGCGAGGATCTTTGTCTGGCACACACAGAATTTTTTCGTCGCGATCGCCGCCATCAATCATTTCCAGCATACCAATCGGACGCGCTGCAATGATACAGCCTGGAAACGTGGGTTGATCCATGAGCACCATGCCATCTAGCGGATCGCCGTCATCTGCTAACGTATTCGGCACAAAGCCGTAGTCATAAGGATATTGCACCGATGAATACAGAACGCGATCGAGGGCGAAGGCGTTCATATCTTTATCAAATTCGTACTTATTCTTACTCCCTGCGGGAATTTCAATCAAAACATTGATCAGGTTTGGTTTTGGTTGAGCAGGAATGCGAGATAAATCCACTGCGGTTCTCCAAGCGAAATTTTCGTGGTCTGGTAAAGCATTGTAGGGGAAGAGGGCAAGCCTAATGCTTTGTCCTAAAATTTATTTCAGGGGAATCAGGCTGTCGATCGCTAAAACTATGACAATTCTGAACGCAAAAGACCTAACGCTGCTAGAAGTTCACCAGCTATTACCGATAGAACGACGATTTGAAGGGCTTGCTTTCACGTCGTTACTCAACTTGGAGCCGCTAACAGAATTTGAACAGCGAGAAGTGGCTCAAATCTCGCGGGACTTTCAAGATTACTTAAGTTTAGGAAAGGTTTCAGAAGGACAAGTCAAGCTATTAGCGTTGGCTCCCTTGCTACGATTAGCAGGCTTTTATCAGCAACCGATCAAACTATCGTTAGAACAGGACATTGCTGAAATCATCACGGAAGATGAGGATGTCCAAATTAGAGGACGCCTAGATATCCTTGCCGCCGATCGCTCTAATAGTGCGGCTCCGTTCTTCTGGATGCTGGTAATCGAATCTAAAAACAGCACGGTTGAATCGCTAGCCGGTTTACCCCAATTGCTGACTTATGCCTACACAAGTTTGCAGAGGCAAGACACCGTTTGGGGATTAACGACTAACGGAATTGGCTATTGGTTCATTTATCTGCAAGCTGGCAGCCCCGTAATTTATCAAATTTTGCCAGAAGTGAATTTGATCAATCTGGAGCGGGCTGAGCAGTTGTTTCAAGTTCTTAAAGCCCTCGCGCGATCGACATAACGCGCAACGTTGTAGAAATTGCAATCAACAAAACCCCTCACTTCTGGCTGGAGAAGTGAGGGGTAACTTTAGGAGAGAGATAGTCTTATCTAAAATTAGCGTCTACGCATCGGGTAAACCATTGCTGGAGTAGGCGTCGGACACAGTGAAAGCGGGGACGCGATCGCTAAAGTCAATTTTCTTTCCAGTAATGGATTGGGAAAGCTTCTCAAATGACTCAGACCGCCAGTTACGCTCATGAATTGGCTTAGACTGCTCACCTAAAAAGTAGGTCAAAGAACCAATTAGGGCAACGGCGACCCAACCGACCACAAAAAGGGCTGTAAGAATAACTAGCATTGACGCCTCCTGTAACAGTTCATTTAGTTATGTAAATTAATGTAACAGAACCTTGTTAAAAAAGCAAGTTTCTCCTAGCAAGCCGCGATTACCTTAAGAGCGCAATCTTTCCGGAACTGTGAGTAACGCTCGGAAATGTACTCCTGTATCTCTTTAAGCTCCCGGTCTCGATTGGGATAGCTAAAAATATAGTTTTTACGATCACAGCTAAGCATTGCCTGAAAAAGGAGCGTCATGACATCAGCACAAACCGGGGCAGCATCTGTTGTTGCAGGTGCATTGGCAGGAGCAGGATTTTCGAGTGCGATCGGTGGCATCGGAATAGCAGGTGGTGGAACTGCGATCGGTGTTGGGTCAACTGCCTTTGTGGGAGCGGGTGCGATCGCAGGTGCAGCCGGATATGGAGCTTATCGAGGAATCGTTGACGCTGATCCAATGGCGCTGACGGCGATGGGAGTAGGCGCACTCGGAGGAGCAAGCTTCTCTGCAACGTTTGGCGGAATTGGACTTGTCGGCAGCTTTGGTGGAGTTGGACTGGGCATCGGAGCGATGAGCACGGTTGGAGGAGTAGTTGGACTCGGCATCTATAGCGCAATCAAAATGCTGGACGGAGGTAGCCCTGAACTTGCATTTCAAGCGTTTTCTCGAATGGAAGCGAGAATTAACAACGATTTTTTCTATCAATCAGCTTACACTGACGCTTTGTTGGAGTTAACGTTTGCAGAAGATGACCTCATTCATCGCTTCAAAAACTTTGATGTTGATGGTGAATTGCAAAGACTGAAAGCAGAAGTGCAGAGACAAAAACGACAGAAACGCACATTAACGATTGGTAGATCATCTTCTGCTCAGGTTAGTGCTGCTAAAGATAGTTGGATAGAGGTCGATACACTCCACCATCACTCAGAGGCCGTGAATGCGATCGCGTTTAGTCCGGATGGTCAAACCGTATTCACTGGCAGCGACGATCGGACGATTGTCTGGTGGGATTTGCACACAGGCAGACAACTTTACACATTTTTATTGGCTAAGCCAGTTTTGGCTCTTGCCATTAGTCCCAACGGTCAAACGTTAGTAGCAGGTGGCTTAGATCAAACCGTCACGAGTTGGAAACTGACGACCAAATTGCTCTCCCATATTTTTACGGGTATGGGGCTATCGTCTAGCCATTCAGGTTTTGTCAGTTCCCTTGCCTTTAGTTCGGATGGAATGATAGCAAGCAGCAGTGCCGATAAGTTGATTCGTTTGTGGCACACCGACGTTGGAATTCTAAAACGGACTCTCAACGGTCATACAGATACCGTTTTTGCGATCGCAATCAGTCCTTGCGGAAAACGACTTGTTAGTGGAAGTGCCGATCGCACCATCCGAATTTGGAACTTAGAAGGATGGGCATCGCCTCAAGTTCTTACAGGGCACACGGGATGGGTAAATTCTGTCCTTATTACTCCCGATGGAAAGACGCTCATCAGCGGCAGTTCAGATGCAACCATCAAACTATGGGATCTTCGCGATGGCAAGCTCTATCAAACTCTCAACGGGCACTTAAAATCTGTTACTTCACTGGCATTAAGTCCTGATGGAAGCATGTTAGCTAGTAGTAAGTAGCTAGGCGGAATTAAACTTAAAACGTTCTAGGGCGTAGCCCATTGCT